>JBJFAC010000286.1:0-2259 GCA_051887715.1 Candidatus Neoclostridium sp. | reverse complement strand
AACCTCTTTGGCTCCATCCGGGAGGGAGCTGTCGCCGTCAGGCGACTGAAGGAGAATGCGTCTTTTTTAAATTTAGGTAAAAATGTGGTTTTGCGATATAATAAATAAGGACGACCAATGGTCGCCCCTACAAGTTATTTCTTCTTTTTGGTAATTAGAATTTAAGGACGAGCAATGCTCGCCCCTACAAGGAATTACGTTTTGAGGACAAGCAATGCTCGCCCCTACAAGTTTTCTTTTGATGAATAAACACCTTGCGGACGACCGATGCTCGCCCCTACAAGGATTATTTAAGGTCGTGATTTTAATTAGTCGCTTGCTCCTTCCACCGCTATCGCGGTCCCCCTCCCTCCCGGAGGGAGGCTAAAAAAACAACGCAGAGGTTAACAATAAAAACGACTCAATTGTTTTTATTTCAGCACAATGTCAAGAAACGCCGTGACGTACCGCTTGAGAACCGCGCGAGGTCGGGCAGAGCTTTTATTTCAGCACGGTTTCCAGAAACGTCGTGACGTACCGCTTGAGAACCGCGCGAGGTCGGGCACAGCTTTTATTTAAGCACGGTTTCCAGAAACGTCGTGACCGTGGAGAGATACTTTTCCTTATCGACCATATAACTCATACCGTGGCCGGCGTTCGGGACGAGCAGAATTTGCTTAAGTTTAGAGCGGCAATGCTCGTAATTTTCGCGGCTCATTTCGTGCGGCACGAATTTATCGCCGTCGCCGTGAATGAACAGCACGGGCACGTCGCAGTTCTCCATAGCCTTCGCGGCGCCGGCGGAGCGCAGGTCGAAGCCGCCGAACAATATTCCGCCCAGCCTTATAAACGCGGTAGTTATTGCCGGCGGGCAGTGCATTTCCTTAACGACCTTTCTGATTATTCCGTAGGGCGAGCTGTAACCGCAGTCGGCGACTATTCCGACCACGTTTTTCGGCAGTTCCGATTCCGCCGCCATAAGCACGGTAGCCGCGCCCATCGACATCCCGTACAGCACTATTTTAGCGTTTTCGCCCGCTTTTTCTATCACGTAATCGACCCAGGACAGGCAATCGCGGCGCTCCTTGATCCCGAATGTCAGGCATCTGCCCTCGCTGTTGCCGTGCGCTCTCTGATCGACCAGAAGCACGTTGTAGCCGTGCTCGATATTGTATTTAAGACCGCCGCTGAAATCCCTCTCGGCGTGACTTCTGTAGCCGTGAAACAGAATCATCCACGGCGCGTCCTTGTCCGCCGGGTAGTACTTAGCGAACAGCTTAAGATTGTCGTACGACTTGATCGTGACCGGCAGGAACGCTATCTCGTACGCCGCCGAAATCATCTTTCTCGCCTCCTCGGCGTAAGGCGCGTACTGCTCGGTGTCGGGCATATCGAAAACGTCGTCCGACTTGCCCTTCGGCACGGTAAAAACACAGCGATAGCACACGTACGCCGCCGCCAATACAAGTAATACAAGCAATATAACCGCCGATACGACTATTATTATCCACATATCTCTACCCTCGCGCCGCCTTTTTTGCGGGCTTTCCGTTTGCAAACTTTATCCCGACAGATTTTTTTGCTTTTGCCGTTTACATTTGCGACGGACTTTTCCGCTTTTATAAAATCTGCCGTGCGTTCGTTTATATTGTAGCACACTTTTTCGCCGTTTTCAACCGTTTCCGTACTTTTTTTGCTTTTTTACTGCGATTATTTGCCCTTCGCCGCGAACTTATTATGCTTTGGATCTTTTTCACTTAGCCGCGAATTTGTTGTGCTTTGTTTTTGTGTTTTGCACTTCGCCGCGAATTTGTTGTGCTTTTACACGCCATTCAGCGCGATGCTTTTTTCTTTTGCAAGCACTTTTGGGCGCTCTTTTTTGCAAATTTTTTTCTTCGCATTGCAAACGGAAAAAGGAGCGGCAACCCTACTGCCGCTCCTTTTCCGTGACGTTATGTCTTGGAGAAAAATCTATCCTCTCTCTCCGTCTGTCTGTTAAATATAATTTCTCTGGGCATTTGTAAGATCGGAATTGCCCCATCCGATTTGTATTTTGTTCCACTGCTCCTCCGTTCCTTTATAATTTACCTGAGTAAGACTACTGCAATCCCCGAACGCAGAAACGCCTATGGAAGTTACGCTGTCCGGTATCGTTATGCTTGTAAGACTGCTGCAATCGGAGAACGCACCATAGCCGATGGAAGTTACGCTGTTACCGATCGTTACGCTCGTTAGTCCGCTGCAGTCGGAGAACGCACGATCGCCTATGGAAGTTACGCT
>JBJFAC010000285.1:0-2262 GCA_051887715.1 Candidatus Neoclostridium sp. | reverse complement strand
GAAATATCGTAATCACGCGCTCCGTAGCCGAAACGGGAATAAGTCAGGTAATACTTGCCGTTGTGATAGGTCATAAACGGTCCTTCGTTTACTCCGCCCTCTCGCATATCCTTAATAAGCGGAGTTGCGGTGGTATAATCGCCGGGCTGAATAACCGTTCTGTAACAGCTTTTGGTCAGCTGGGTGAGCGTTGAATAGTCGGGCGTTATCATATCTTTCATTCTGATGCCGTACACGCAAATGCCCTTATGGTAGTTGTCGCAATGCTTGGCGAAATACAGGTAGAAATTGCCGTCAGGCGCGAAAAACGGACTGACGTCTATCGCCGCCCAATAGTGCGGCATTTTGAGCGCTCGCTCGAAGTTGATCGGCGGATTGAAACGACTGATTACGTCGCCGTTAAGATTTTTTCCGTCCGGATAGTTCTCGCTCGTAACGAATTCAAACGGGCCCATCGGACAATCGGACACGCCTATTCCGAGATAAAGGCAAGCCCATCTGTCCTCGCTGCCCTTGGTGGCTGTGTACTCGGTTTCGTCGTTGCCTTCTTTTGCGCCCGCGCTGAAATAAATGTAATATTTCTTGGACTTTTTATCGAAAGCGACTTCCGGCGCCCAGAAAAATTTCTCGCCCCACGAATCGTCGCGGACCGCAAGGCAGCCGCCTTTTCCGGCGCGTCCTACCAGCTCGAAGTTTTCAAGATCGCGACTGCGGTAGCAACGGTACGCCGACATACGGTAGTCGCGCTCACCCTCGTCAAGTCTGATCTCTCCCGTAAAATACGTGTAAAACCAGCCGCCGTATTCGGGATCGTCCTCCTCCGAAACGTAAATCGCTCCGGGATCGGCGCAACCGAGGTCGCTTTTATTCCTGTAAAACAATCCTTCCTCGTAATTTTCAATACAGTCGTTATATTTCAGTTTCATTGTTTTCGCTCCTTATTTTCTGTCGAACATGCGTTCGAGTTCGGTTTTCATAAGCGCAAACTTAGCGCGGTTTTCTTCAACGGACTTTGTTGCGGTAAGGTACATTTTTACCATAGGCTCGGTTCCGGACGGGCGAATGATCAGCTTGCTTGCGTCCTCCATCGTAAACGACAAAACGTTGCTTTTGGGAAGATCCGCCTCCGTCTGGGTGAGATAGTCGACGAATCCGACCACCTTACTTCCGGCAATGCTTTCGGGCAGATTTTTGCGTATATTTTCAAGCAGATTTTTCAG
This sequence comes from Candidatus Neoclostridium sp., assembly GCA_051887715.1. Taxonomy (GTDB): domain Bacteria; phylum Bacillota; class Clostridia; order Christensenellales; family Pumilibacteraceae; genus Neoclostridium. The sequence goes on along the minus strand of JBJFAC010000285.1, from coordinate 1,042 downwards.
TTTTGCCTGTCCGTCCGCTCCGGGGAAGTCGAACGACATAAGCTTGTGCTCGTAATAGCCGTACTCGGAATATATGTCGTTGAGTCTGTCAACAAGCGTCATTTTCTTTTTCTTATAATAAGCGGTCATTTCCGCAACCAGCATAGAGGCGTTCACGGCGTCCTTGTCGCGCACATACGTGCCGGATAAATAGCCGTAGCTTTCCTCGAAGCCCAAAAGATATCTGCTTTCTTCACCCTTCTTTTCCAGCTTTGCGATAACGTCGCCGATATATTTAAATCCGGTCAGAACGTCGAAAATCTCGGCGTTGTAAGTCGCGGCGACTTTGCGGATAAGATCGGTAGTGACGATGGTTTTTACTATCACCGGACTATCGGGAAGCGTGCCGTTTTCTTTCTTTTTAGAAAGAAGATAATCGGTTAAAAGCACGCCCACCTCGTTGCCGGTCAGGAGTACGTATTTGCCCTCGTGAAGCACTGCCGTGCCCACTCTGTCGGCGTCGGGATCGGTTGCGATAAGTATATCCGAATTATTCTGCTCCGCCGTTTTTATTCCGAGCGCGAGCGCCTCGGCTTTTTCGGGGTTGGGATACGAGCAGGTGGGGAAGTTTCCGTCGGGACGGCATTGCTCCTCCACGAGATTCAGACTGCCGACTTTCATTCTTTTCAGTATTTCGGGAACGAGCTTGTAACCCGTGCCGTTAAGAGCGGAATACGTTACGTTCAAGCCGTCGGCAAACCCTATATGCTGTGCGAAAACGGTTTGCAGATAGCTTTCGATTACGTCGTCGGAAACGTATTCGACCAGTCCGGATTTCAGATAGTCTCCAAGCTCGCCTGTTTTTACCTCGAACGCGTCAACGTTCTCGATGTAACCGGTGAGTTCGTTTGCGGCGTTATCGGTAAGCTGGCATCCGTCGGAGCCGTACACCTTGTAGCCGTTGTAACGGGCGGGATTGTGTGAAGCGGTGATCATAACGCCCATATCCGCTTTGTAATAACGCGTGATGTACGACAAAAACGGCGTGGGCATAAGTTCCTTC
>JBJFAC010000284.1:0-2264 GCA_051887715.1 Candidatus Neoclostridium sp. | reverse complement strand
AATAACGCGGATATAATGCGCGTTCTGGTCGAATCGCCGAAAACCTTAAAAAGCTCCGCGATTTCGTACAAAACGTCCTCGTCCGGCAGTGCGCTCTCCACGTATTCCACTACGTCGCTGTGAACGTGACTGCAGTCGCACATCTCCGCACCCAAGCCCTTTTCCGTTTCTTTAGTCATAACGCCGTCTCCTTTCTCTTCGTTTAGGTTTCATTTTTGCAACAGTTGAATAATTGTTCAACTGTTTATATTATATTAAACGCTACGATAAAAGTCAAGCAAATTTACGATAAAACCGAACTTTTTTTGAAAAATTTCGGTAAACGGGAGCGGTTTGGAAGGCAAGAAGCAGCTTTTTGGCAAAGAGAAGGCAAAAACGGTTGCATTTGCGCGTAAATTTTAGTAAAATGGGAATATGAAAAAAATTACGTTTACCGCAAATCGCGACGAAAAACTACTTAAATCGCTTGAAAGAAACGTTGACGGAGCGTCCTACTCCGCTTTTTCGGCGGCTCTTCGCAAAAAGGACGTTTTGGTAAACGGCGAAAGGCAAAAGGAGAACGTTGGCGTAAGCGTTGGCGACGAAATAGCCGTTTTTCTGCCGGACGACGCGTTCAGGCAGTATTTTTCGGTATTTTACGAAGACGAAAACGTGCTTTTCGTCAACAAAGGCAAGCAAATAGAAGTGTGCGACGGTGAAAAAAACGTCGCTTCGGAGCTTAGTAAGGCGGGCAAAAAGGTCATACCCGTGCACAGAATCGACCGAAACACCTCCGGACTGGTTATGTTTGCCAAAACGCAAACCGCATACGAGGCGTTCTTATCCGCGCTTAAAGAGGGCAGGATCGCCAAATTCTACCGTGCGGAAGTGTTCGGCTCGCCCGCAGGCGACGGCGTTTTTACGGATTATATGAAGAAAGACGCGGAAAAAAAACTGGTTTACGTCAGCGATAAACCGCTCCGCGGCTATGAAAAAACGCAAACGAGATACTCAGTCGTAAAAAAATCGGGCAAAACCGCCGTACTGCTGGTGCAGATTTCGGGCGGCTTTACTCATCAGATCCGAGCCTGCCTGGCGCACCACGGTATGCCGATAATAGGCGACGGCAAGTACGGCAACGGCGAGGCAAACCGTTCGGTCGGCTGTAGATTTCAGCAGTTGACGGCGATAAAGCTGGTTTTCGATTTTGCCGACAACTCTGTTTTACGGTACCTCAACGACAAAAAATTCGAGCTGAGCGACAAGTGATCGGCTTTTTGTGCCGATATTTGGACTTCAGGCGAGTATTTTGCGTTGAAATTTTTATTTCTTTACGTAAAAAATGCACCTCCAAAAGTTTGTCTGACTTTTGGGGTGCATTTCGTTTATTGGTCTTTTTTTGCCTTTTCTATTACGCCGACAGGCTTACGGCGCGTGTTTTATTTACTTAATACGTTTTGGATAATGCTTTCGCCCACCAATTTACCGATGGTGATAGCGTCCTGCCACTTCCAGTGCCACGAGTCGGAACCGACTGCGTAGCTGTTACCGTTAGAGTCGAGAGCGTTGATCGGGAAAGTACCGGACTTGATGATGTAGGTATTTTCCACGTACTTCGCGTCGCCCTTGGTGGTAAGCTTATTCTGCATTGCGATGAACGCTTTGTTGGTTGCAACGGTACCTGCAGCCGCGCTGCCGCTGGTTTCGGCAATTTCGCCGATGAATATAGGCATATTGCTGCAATCCTGACCGCTGATTTCGGTAATGCTGTTACGGAAATCGGAAGCAAAGACCTTGAATATCTGAGCGTAGAGGTCGGGAGAACCCTTATCCGCTTCGCCCTGCATCCAATACAAGCCCTTGACTTCGGGTTCGTATCCCATTGCTTTAAGTTCTGCCCAGCGCTGAGTGAATTCCTTCATAAACTTATCGAACAGTCCGCCGGAAAGCGTGGAAGAAGCTTTGCCGTGTGCTTCTAGCCATGTGGGCGGGCACCAGTTACCGTCGGAAGAGTTCAATCCGCCGATCGCGTCTTGCAGGTTGGTTCCTCCTACCGCGTACTTAATCATTACGGCTTTCTTGCCCGATTCCTCGTTGTAGTATGCGGACAAGCCCTTTGCCATACCGAGTTCCGGTCCGACACGGCTGTTGTTTTCGCCCAGACCTGCGCGCGATAAACCGAAGTCCTTCTTGTTCATATAGTTTGCGCCTGCGCTGCCCATATAGTAAATATTGTTGTAGCCGGCGAGATAATGAGGATCGGTTTCAGCCGCTTCGTAAACGTT
>JBJFAC010000283.1:0-2266 GCA_051887715.1 Candidatus Neoclostridium sp. | reverse complement strand
AATTCTTTTGTGGATAAGAAAAGCACACTACGTTTCACCTTTGGTGAAGTATAGTATGCTATACTTTTGTTGTGGACTGAAAAATTCCCTATGGGAACTGCGCTTTAGGCGTTCTTTTATTTTGCGTTAAGGGCGAAGTCGAAAAAGGGCGTAAAGTAAGTAAGCTACGGCGCCGAGTGCGACAGATACCCTTATTTTGACGTAAAACCGCCTTTTTACTTGATTTTTACGCGCAATTATAATATACTATAATAGTATTATGGAGAAGGCAGCCGAAAACAGAAATAAAAAAACCGTTGATATGACGAGCGGAAGCATCGTGAAAAGTATAGTGGCGTTTGCTTTGCCGTTGCTGCTTGGCAACTTTTTTCAACAGCTGTACAATATGGTGGACGCCTTCGTAATAGGGCAGAGGGGCACGCCGGGCGAATACTCCGCCGTGGGCAGCGTAGCCCCCATAACCAACATATTGATAGGGCTGTTCTCCGGGCTGAGCAGCGGCGCAAGCGTGGTAATAGCGCAGTACTTCGGAGCAAAGGACAAGGAAAAGGTCAGTCTGGCTTCGCACACGGCGATAGCGCTCACGCTCGTTGCTTCCGTACTTTTCACGGCGGCGGGCGTATTGTGCGCGCCTTTAATGGTGAGAATGATGCTAAGGACCACGGGCGGCGACGTGTACGCTCCTGCGACCGCGTATCTGACCATATATTCGTCGGGACTGACCTTTATGCTGCTTTACAATATGGGATCGGGCATACTGCGTGCGGTGGGCGACTCGCGGCGACCGTTCTATTTTCTTGCGGTAGCGGCGCTGATAAACACCGCGCTCGACTTTATATTCGTTTTCGCCTTTAATATGGGTGTAAACGGCGTTGCGTTGGCGACGGTGATCGCGCAGGGCGTTGCGGCGCTTCTGACCGTAATAACGTTGTTAAAAACCGGATCGGACGTTAAAATCCGTCTAAAAAAATTGCGGCTTAACGGCAAAATAATCGGGCAGATAGTGAAAGTGGGCATACCTGCGGCGATTCAGCTGGCTTTGACGGCGTTTTCCAACGTATTCGTGCAGTCGTATATCGGCAACGTGGACTCCGAACAGACTGCGTCGCTGGGCGGCTGGACCACGTATAACAAGATCGACCAGTTCGTATTCCTGCCCATTCAGTCGATAGGGCTTGCGGCGACCACGTTCGTGGGACAGAATCTGGGCGCGGGCAACGTTTCGCGCGCAAAAAAGGGCACGTATTATTCGTTTATTATGGCGATAATCGTGACGTTGACGATAATGGCTCCGATAATGCTGTTCTCGAAAGAAATCGCGGCGTTTTTCAACTCCGATCCCGAAATAGTGCGGCACGCGTCGATACTTCTTAACTATCTCACTCCGTTTTATCTGTGCTCGTGCGTCAATCAGGTGTTCTCGTGCGCTATGCGCGGAGCGGGCAACAGCGTTGCTCCTATGATCATAATGATGTCGTCGTTCATAGTAGTCAGACAGATTTATCTTTTCGTGGTATCGAATTACATTTCCAACCGATTTTTACCGGTGGCGTTCGGTTATCCGGTAGGCTGGATAGTGTGCTGTATCACCACTCTCGTATATTATTTTGCGTTTTTCCGCTTTGACCGGAACAAGATCGTGCAGTCGCGCGTGCTTTCGGAGGAGTAAAACGGCGTAAAAATTTTCCTCGGGCAAAGCGTCCGAGGTTTTTTACATATTTTTCCTCGCGAAAGAGCACATTAAAGGTATGGAACGAGCAGAAAAAATCAAACAGGCGTTTTCGGGCGACGATTTGCCGATAGTACGCGAAATTTCCGCGCCCAGGGGAAAAGCGGCGATGGTGTATCATCCGGACCTGACCGATCCGGAGCTGTGCTTCCGTATCGTTGCCTGGACGGAAAAGATAAGAGATAAAAAACTGACTCTGGAGCAAATCCGCCTTAAATGCGTGTATATTTCCGAAACCAAAATAGTCCGAAAGGAAGAAGAAGCGATAGACTCCGTGCTTTCGGGCGACGCGGTGCTTATTTTCGATAAAATTCCCGACTACCTCGTGCTTAACGTGCGCAAATACGACAAGCGCGCCATTACCGAGCCTCCGCTTTCCACCGTAACCTACGGTCCGCGCGAGGGCTTTATCGAGGATCTTAAAACCAATCTTTGCCTTATAGAGCGCCGCGTTCATTCGCCCAACCTTGTCATAAAGCGGCTTAAAATAGGCTCGGTTACGCAAACCGACGTGGCGGTAGCATATATCGACGGAAT
>JBJFAC010000282.1:0-2280 GCA_051887715.1 Candidatus Neoclostridium sp. | reverse complement strand
CGTCGAACAGCTTTTCTTCGCCGTTGGCGTAGAACGCTCCGTTATTAAGAACGCCGTCCGCGGTGTAATTGAATTGTCCCACTCCGATGGGATCGAACTTCGGATGGGTGAGATATACGTTTTCGGTAGCCTTGAAATACTTTCCGGAAAAGCTTACGCCGTCCGCGATTTTTTTCGAAAGCAACAGCCAGTCGTCTGCGCTCGCCAACAGGAAGGGATCGCTCTCCGTGCCATTTCCGGTAAACGCCGCCGAAGCGGTGACGCCGTCGGTTACCAGAAGATTACGCGCAAGCGCACTTTGGTCTTCGACGCTCTCTATAAGCGCCGAGCCGAACATATCGCCCAGCTTAAGCATCGGAACGGAATCGAAATGCGCGTAATCGCCGTTATCCTTATCGTAAGTTAAGCCTGCGGCAACCGTATCGATAAAATAGTTTTTGTTCGTAGCCAGCGAATACTCGCGTTTAATATCGTTAATCGTCTGATAATTGGTCCAATAAGCGCTGATTCCGCCGTCGATGAAAGCAAGTCCTTTTTCTACCGAATAAGCCGAGAGTTCTCCGCGAACGTCGCACAAGAACTCGTCGTAGCGGTTATAGTAAGTGTAATAATGATTTGCGGCGCTTTCGCCCTGCATCCAGATGAAAGCCTGAATTTCGGGTGCAAGACCCGCTTGCTCCATAAGCGCAATGCTCGAACGAACGTAAGCCGTCATTTTATCGTATTGCGCGCCGACGGAAACGCCTTCTCTTACTGCGGACGAGGGAGAACACCAGTCGGTGTACAAACTCGTCCCGCCGTATGCGTACTTGATTATGTACAACGTTTCTCCGGGATAAGTCTTTTCCCATCTTTCCGCGATACCCACTTCCGCGCCGAACGCTCCGTCCGGGTAGGTAGAAGGATTTTGCAGTCCGACGCCCTGACCGAGTTTTACGGTGACGAAATTATCGCCGGGTGTAGTGTGCTTGAATTCTTCGGTAGCGCCGTCATTGTTGTTATAACGGATCAAAACGTTATCAAAGCCGTTTTTGTACTGCTCGTATTTTTCCGCGCTTACGGGACTTCCGCTGTTTTTAAGATACTTAGAAACCGAATAGCCCACGGCATTGGACTGACCCGATAAAACGGCAACCTTTACGGGACAGCGCATATCCACGCAATCGCACTCCGAGCAAACGTACGCTTTTAAGCCGTTTTCGTCCAGGCTTGCGTTTTTAACGTAGACGTGCGGAAGCATACTTCCCTCGACTTCTTTCAGTATCTCGTCCGAGCAACGGGCACATACGGCTTTCTCTACGCGATTATTCGTGCAGGTCGCCTCGGTAACGGTGGTAAATTCGCCGTACGAGTGTCCGAGAGCTGTGATCGTTTCCTTTCCGTTTTCAGTGCCGCATTCCGCGCATTTTACGTGGGCGGTATAGCCGTCCGAAGTGCAGGTTGCGGGTTTTTCCACTACGGTAACGAAAGTATGCGGAACTTTGATTTCGGTTTTGCCAATAGTGTTTCCGCAATTTTTGCAGCGTTGATGAGCGCTGTAACCCGGCTGCGCGCAGGTTCCCTTCTTAGCCGCAACAGTTTCGTATTCGTGGCTTGCTTTTATAACGGTTTTACCCACGACAAGATCGCAATTAACGCATTTTTCGTGAGCGGTGTAACCGTCCGAGGTGCAGGTTGCTTCTTTGGCTTCGACAGCGATCATAACGTGTCCGCCCGCTATCGTTTGCTTGCCGCTTATCAAGCCGCAAACGGAGCATTTTTCGTAGGCGGTGTAGCCGTCCTCCGTACAAGTAGGCGCTTTGCCCTCCATTGCAACAAGCTTATGTGCGGCTTTTATAACGTCGCCTCCCACCGTCATGCCGCAAACGCGACACTCTTTATATTCGGTGTAGCCGTCCATCGTGCAGGTTGCCTCTTTTCCGGGCTTGCTGATTATATCGTGACTTGCCGCGATAATGTTTTTACCCGTCTCGCCGCCGCACTGAGTGCATTTATAATAAACGGAATAGCCGTCCTCCGTGCAGGTAGCTTCCTTTGCCGGCATTTGTTTATACGTATGAGCAGCCGTGTATATCCGCTTATTCCTTTCCTCGCCGCACGCCGAACACTTTTCGTATTCGCTGTTTCCCGGCTGCAAGCAGGTTGCCGCAACGGCAGGCATAGTTATAAAACTGTGTTTTGCTCCGTAAATTATCTTGCCCGTTTCCTTGCCGCAAACCTCGCATTTTTGATAGGCGCTGTGTCCGTCTTCCGTACAGGTTGCCGCCGCTTCTTCAATTT
>JBJFAC010000281.1:0-2286 GCA_051887715.1 Candidatus Neoclostridium sp. | reverse complement strand
ATCGCTCTTTCGCGCGCGTTCCGCGTGCCCGTATCCGCGCTGTATTTCGGCATTGCCGCCGACCGTGCCGTTCAAAGCGAGCAAGGCTCCGTCGCGTCGTCGGCATCAAAGACGGCGCGCAGAAAAAGATGGATCCCGATCGCGCTCAGCGTAACGGTGCTGGCGGCGCTTATAACCGTAATAGTTACGACGACCGTCGCAAGAGAGAACAACAGCTTCGGAGCGGGAGCAAACGCTCATACTCACGTTTTCGGCGAGTATGTTTACAACGGCGACGCGGCTTGCGAAAGCGACGGCACGAAGACTGCAAAGTGCGTTCTTTGCGACAAAACGGATACCGTAACGGCGGAGGGTACGGCGCTTGAGCACTCGATCAGCGACGGAATATGCCTGCTCTGCGGCGGCGATTTTTCCACCGAAGGGCTGGAATATATCGTGGGCAACAATGACGACGTTCTGATCGTCGCCGGAATAGGCACGTCAACTGAGACGGACGTAGTCATTCCGTCAACGCACAACGGAAAGTTCGTGACCGCAATAGCAAGCGGCGCGTTTGAAAACAGACCGATCACGTCCGTCGTCATACCGGAGAGCGTGTCGCGCATAGAGTACCGTACGTTCGGCAATTGCCGAAGCCTGACAAGCGTTACGCTTCCAAAAAGCCTGACGTATATCGGAGCGGAGGCGTTCGCCGATTGCACCGCTCTTACCGCGATAGACATTCCCGAAGGCGTGACCGAAATAGGCGAAAGCGCGTTTGCCGGCTGCAAAAGGCTGGAGGACGTAACCGTATCGGCAGGAGCCGTATCGGTTGCCAAAACCGCGTTCGATGGTTGCGAAAAGCTGTTTAAGACGGAAGACGGAATAACCTGCATCGGCGGCTGGATAACCGGCGCGGACAAGACTATCACGGAAGTGAAGATAAAAGAAAACGTCTTGGGAATATCCGACGGCGCGTTTGAAAACTGCACGAATTTAATATCCGTCACCGTTCCCGAAAACGTCGCGTGCATCGGGTTTGGGGCGTTCGCCGGTTGCAATAATCTGACGAGCATAACTCTGCCTTTTATCGGCGAGAATAAGGACGGAAGCGGAGCCGCTCACTTCGGATATATTTTCGGGGCGGAAACTTATTCGCAAAACGCAACAGCCGTTCCCCCTTCGCTTCGTGAAGTGGTGATAACCGGCGGCGAAAAAATCGCGGACTGTGCGTTCCATTCCTGTCGGACGATTAAAAGCATAACGCTCCCCGAAAAAGTCACTCAATTGGGCGATAGCTCGTTTTCCAACTGTCGGGAATTAACCGATTTTACCGTTCCGGCAAGCGTCACGAGCATAGGGGATTACGCGTTTTCAAGCTGCTGGTCGCTGACGACGATCACCATCCCGAAAGGGGTTACGAGCATAGGAAATTACGCGTTCGGCATATTCGGCAAACTGACGGAAGTAAAGAACTTGTCGTCGCTGCCGATCGAAGTCGGATCGCAGGAATACGGCGGCGTGGCGTATAACGCCAAAAGAGTGTACTCCGAGGGTGAAAGCTACGTGTCAGTCGATCCGGACGGGTTCGTGATTTACGACGACGGAAAGGACAAGGTAGTGCTCGGATACGAAGGCAAAGACACGGATATTACTCTGCCGAACGGCACGACGGAAATAAGTCAATACGCTTTTTGGATGTGCAAAAATCTAATGAGCATAAATATTCCAAACGGAGTCACGAAAATAGGAGCGTTTGCTTTTATGGATTGCAGCGGCATCGAAAGCATAACCGTTCCCGACGGCGTCACGACGGTAGAAAGCCAAACGTTTTTCGGCTGCAGTAAACTCACGACCGTAACGATACCGAACGGCGTTTCAAGAATAAAAGCGAGCGCGTTCTCCGGCTGCACAAAGCTTTCAAGCGTGTACTATAAAGGCACGTCGGCGCAGTGGAACCAAATACAAATCGAAGGCGGCAACAAGTATCTGACCGACGCCTCAAGAAAATATATCTGACGGTACGGAGATAAGTTTAATATACCAAAAATTAACACCACAGAAAAAAGAGCGGCGGTATGTGCAGTTCCCATAGGGATTAATAATATATATTAAAAGTATAGCACACTATACTTCACCAAAGGTGAAACGTAGTGTGCTTTTCATATCCACAAAAGATTTAGAATTTAGTTATATTTTTAGCCTTATGGCTAAAAGTGATAGGCAAGGGGCTTGCGTTATATTTCGGCTACGCCGAAGTTATATTATATTTGCCTTAACTTTCCCGATAGGGAAAATATCACTTTG
>JBJFAC010000280.1:0-2292 GCA_051887715.1 Candidatus Neoclostridium sp. | reverse complement strand
AGGCGGGTACGTCCCAAAAACTCGTGCTTAATATGATTTCGACCGCGCTTATGATCCGCAGCGGATACGTTTACGAAAACCTTATGATAAACGTTCGCGCAAATAACGTAAAACTGAAAAAGAGAGCGGCAAACATAGTCGACTCCGTTACCGGGTGCGGCGAAGCCGTTGCAAGCGAATACCTTGCGAAAAACGCAATGAACATAAAAAAGACGATAGAAGAAATTAAAAGTCTATAAAAAAAGCTCGGCGATCGTTCCGATAGCGGACGAAACAGCCGGGCATTTTTTATATTATGGGTTTATCTGATTTTTTTCGGCAATTACTGGGCGAGAAGCCGGTAATCGAGTGAAATACTTTTCTGAAATACGTAGCCGAGGTAAAGCCGAGCTCGTACGCAATAAGTTCGATCGATTTATCGGTTTGAGTGAGCAATTCGACTGCGTCTTTAATGCGAAGCTTGTTTTTGTATTCGATGGGAGAACACTTGAAATGCTTGGAAAAAAGATGATACATTCGCGACTCGCTGATAAATCCCGCTTCGGCAATTTCTTTACCGCCGATATTCTGTTTGTAGTTCTCTTCAAGAAAAGCAACGCTTTTTTTAAGGCATTCCGGCAGATCCGCTTCGGAGTTTTCGGTTATGTCGGGAAGACTGTCCGCAAACAGAGCGTAGAAAACCGACAGCGCTTTCAACATAATTTCCGGAGAGATCTGTTCGGACGGCAACGTGTGCACGTGATAAAGAAATTTCAGGTCGTCGAGAGCGCGTTGTTTGTCCACGCAATTAATCACGCTGATATCGTAAGAGCGGTCGAACTGCCGGTTGGAAACCTTATTGAGATCGAAATCAACGCTGTAAAATTCGGCGGTGGGATTGCCTATCCACACGGAATAGTACCTCAGTTCCGCAGGCATAAACAAGTAATCGCCTGCCTTTGCTTGCACTTTGTACAAAGGCATATTAAAAGTAACGCTGCCTTCCGTAATCAAAAACAGACTTGAATGTTTTTTGCCCTTTGTGGCGTCCCAATAGCAGTAATCGCCGTGGCAAACGTTGTACGCCGCCATATAGCTGATTCCCATCTGAGCCCAGAAGTTTGCATTTTTTTCCGTTACAAGCAAATTGGTCATAATTTACCCCGTAAAACAGCAGAATAGTTGTGTTTTTAAGCAGTATATCATATTGAAAAGCCGATTGTCAAGCGCTATAATATAATTATTGTTAAACTAACCGATTCCGGAGGAAAATAATGAACAAAAAACGTTTGTGGATAATTGCGCTCGTCTCTCTTGCGATAACGGCGTGTTTTTTCGTCGCTTGCCGCAACAACGAATGTAATTACGAAAAAGTGACGGTCGACGCCACGTGCACGACCGACGGATATACCGCAATGGTCTGTAAAGACTGCGGTAAGGAATTGAAAGGAAGCCGTCTGGCTTTGCCGGCTACCGGGCATAATCTCGTTGCGGTGCCGGAGCTAAAAGCCACCTGCACGACCGACGGATATACCGCGCATATAAAATGCGTTACCTGCGGGCAAACCGAAAACTACGCGGTCGTGAAAGCGGCTCACGAATACGAATACTTCGGCGCGCAGGAAGCAACCTGTACCACCGAAGGCCATACGGCTTATAAAAAGTGCGTTGCCTGCGGCGAGACGGTGGGAAAAACTGTTATAATCGCGGCTCATAAATTCGTCAACGTTCCCGAAAAAGCCGCAACCTGCACCGCCGAAGGTTATACGGCGTATAAAATATGTACCGTTTGCGATCTTACCGAAGGAAAAGAGACGATAGAACCCGGTCATTCGTTCGTTTACGTTCCGGAAAAAGCCGCAACCTGTACTACGGAAGGCTATTCGGCTCACAGAAAATGCGACGTATGCGGAAAAACCGAAGGTAAGATGACGATAAAGTCCGCTCATTCGTTTGTAAAGGTTTCGGGTAAAGCGGCCACCTGCGCGACCGACGGCTATTCTGATTACGAGAAATGTAAGCTGTGCGGCGAGGAACGCGGTAAGACGATACTGCGCGCCCGCCATACCTTTGTCGAAGTAAGCGGCAAGCAACCCACATGCACGGAAAACGGATATACTGATTTTGAAAAGTGCAGCGGATGCGGAGTGGAGCAAAACAAGACCGTAATATTTGCCGCTCATTCGTTTGTGGAAATTGAAGAAGCGGCGGCCATCGATGGCTGCGGCCCCCTGCGTACCTATTTCAGCGTGGTGCTGCCCATGCTCAAGCCCACCATGATCTCCGTGGGCATTTTGGAAATCATGTGGGTCT
>JBJFAC010000279.1:0-2300 GCA_051887715.1 Candidatus Neoclostridium sp. | reverse complement strand
CACACTATACTTCACCAAAGGTGAAATGTAGTGTGCTTTTCATATCCACAAAAGACTATTGAGTTAAGTTATATTTTTAGCCTTGTGGCTAAAAGTGATATGCAAGGGGCTTGCGTTATATTTCGGCAAAGCCGAAGTTATATTATATTTGCCTTAACTTTCCCGATAGGGAAAATATCACTTTGCTTTAAGCAAAATATAACTGCGTAAACAATATAACTTGCCGTAAGGCAAATATAGCTAACGGAGTAGCGATAAATCCCTATCGCTACTCCGCTTAGTCGGCGGCTTCTTTTTTATTTACGAAATGTGCTCCCTTTGCGAAAACGGAGCCTTGAATTTTATTCGTGAGATTCGTTTTGTAAGAAAAAAACGACGCAAATTCAAAAAAACCCGGGCATATATTATATCCGTAGCAAGCGTTTTCGCGGCAAAGTAAATTTCTGCGGTATTATCTGAGGCAATAAAGGCAAAACGCTTGAAAAATTCGCATAAAAGAGGTATAATGTATGCGTGGAGATTTAATGTGTCGCTACACGACCTTGGGAGTGGGCGGAGCGGCTCGCGTCCGTATTGCCGAAAAGCAGGAGGATCTGTCGGGCGGCGTAATATTAGGCGGCGGCAGTAACGTGCTGATCGGCGAAAAAAATCTTCCCGATTTTATAATCAACAAAACGGGCGGCTCGGTTTTTTCGGGCGACGGAGTATACGCCCCGTCGGGAGAAAAAATGCGTCGGCTTTGCGCCCTGTCCACGCTTAAAGGACTGGGAGGTCTGGAGTGGGCGTGGGGACTGCCGGGCTCTCTGGGCGGCGCTATAAAGGGCAACGCGGGCGCTTTGGGCGGATCGATAGGCGATCTCGTTGAAAAAGTGCTGGTGCAAAGAGAGGGCAAAAAGCTGTGGCTGGATAAAACCGAATGCGCCTTCGGCTACCGACGAAGCGGCATAGCCGACTCGGACGTTATTCTCGCCGCAACGTTAAGGCTTGAAAAGCGGGGCTTTGCCGAGATCGAAAGCAATCTGCTTGCCGCAAAAAGAGCAAGGCGAAATCAGCCGAAGGGCAAAAGCGCGGGCTGTATTTTCAAAAATCCGCCAAACGGCTCGATCGGAAAAATGCTGGACGGGCTGGGCTTGAAGGGAAAGCGTTCGGGCGGAGCGATAATTTCTCCCGTGCACGCCAACTTTATAATAAACCAAGGAAACGCAACGCCGTACGACGTGTACTCGTTGATTGTTACGGCGGAAGAAGCGATAGAGAAAGCGTACGGTTTCAAGCCGGAGCGCGAGATAAAAATTTACGGAGATTTTTAATGTATTTCGGAGATTACCACACTCACACAACTTTCAGTCACGGCACGGGTTCGATAGAGGACAACGTGCTTTCGGCGCGCGCGCTGGGATTGAAAGAAATAGCGATAACCGATCACGGCTTCGGGCATATCGCGTACGGTGTAAAGCGTGCGGCTTTTAACGAAATGCGCAGGCAGACGGACGAGCTCAGCCTGAAATACCCCGATATAAAAATACTGCCGGGAATGGAGTGCAACCTCGTTTCAGGCAACGGCGATATCGATTTAAGCGAGGAGGAGCTGGAAAAGCTGGACGTGGTCGTGTGCGGTTTTCACAAATGCGCGTACCCGAAAAGCTTTGGACAAGCGTTTTCCTTCGATTTGCCCAATCTTTGGTATTCGTTCACGAAAAAGGCGAGCAAAAAAGCCGTCGTTCGCAATACGGACGCATATATAAAGCTTATCGAAAAGCATAAAATCGATATTATTTCGCACGTTAACTACGCTATTTGCGCCGACGCGGTGGAGGTGGCGAAGGCGTGCAAGCACTTCGGAACGCTGCTGGAGCTCAACGGCAAGCGCGTCAATATGACCGACGCGGAAATAGAAAAAGCGGTGGAGTGCGGAGTTCGGTTTATTCTTAACAGCGACGCTCACTCGCCGGGCAAGGTGGGCGACATCGCCGTGCCTCGATCGGTTGCGGAAAGACTGCATATTCCCGCCGCGCAGATAGCCAACTACGGCGCCGCGCCAAAGTTCAGGAGCGCGAAAAAATGAACTATTCACAGATAGCGAAAAGCGAAGTAATAAGGCTCAAATGCGCCGCGGACTGCTGTAAAACGGCTTTTTTATCCGCGGTGATCCACTCTACCGGCTCGGTGGTGATCAGGGATAAAACGCTTGCCGTCGAAATACTGTCCGAAAACGACGATCTGCTTGAAAAAACCGCGGCAATAATACGCGATTTTTACGGTTTTACGGCAATCAAGTCCGGACCGAGAAAGCTCGTTCT
>JBJFAC010000278.1:0-2301 GCA_051887715.1 Candidatus Neoclostridium sp. | reverse complement strand
ATATGGAGTTTTGCTTTAAGCAAGCGGACAAATATTTTCCAAAAAATACGCTTTGCATAAACGAGTGGTCGGGCGAGATCTGGGATAACGGCAGTATGCCGTGGAACGGATACTATATGCAGATAGAAAATCTTTTGCAAAAGGGCGCGAGAGTGGACGCCGTCGGTATGCAATACCATATGTTCTATCGCGAAAACGAGTATTACGACCGCACGAGAAAATTCTATAATCTGTCCAACTGCTTGAAGGTGCTTGACTGCTATTCGCGCTTCCAAAAGGATATTCAGATCACCGAGATCACCGTTCCGGCTTATACTGCCGAAGAAAAGGACGAAAACCTGCAAGCCGACGTTATTGAAAAGCTGTACTCTATGTGGTTCTCGCACCCCTTTGTCACGCAGATCGTGTATTGGAATCTCGCGGACGGCTATGCGGCGTCCACTACGCCGGGCAATATGGCAGAGGGCGAAAACTACTATCGCGGCGGTTTGCTGCGTTTCGATATGAGCGAAAAACCGGCTTATAAGCGCCTCAGGCACCTTATTAAAGAAGTGTGGACGACGGACGAAACGCTTGCGGTAAACGAAAACGGCGTTGCGTCGTTCCGCGGCTTTTACGGCGAATACGAGGTCACCGCGGACGGCAAAACGTATACCGTCAGCCTCGATAAAGACGGAAAGCAGGTGACTTTATGAAAAGAGCGCTCGTAACGGGTTCCACGCAGGGAATAGGCAGAGCGATCGCCGAAATGCTGGTAAAAGACGGCTTTTCCGTTATCGTGCACTGTTCGGCGGACGAGGAAAAAGCCGAGCGCGTCCGGGCGGAGATAGGTGCGGAGCTTGCCGTAACGTGCGATTTATCGAAGCCCGACGAAGTGTCGGCGCTAAAGCAGAAAACGGGCGACGTGGACGTGCTCGTGCTTAACGCAAGCGTGCAGTACAAGCAGAAGTGGCAGGACGTTTCCGAGCAGAATATGCAAAATCAACTGCAGGTCAACGTGATAAGCACGCTCAGGCTTATGCAGGCTTACTACCCCTATATGCAGAAAAACGGCTTTGGCAGAATAATTACTATCGGCAGCGTCAATCAGCATCGCCGCCACCCCGAGCTGGGCTTTTACGCGGCTACCAAATGCGCCGTAATGAGCCTGGTCGAAAACGTGGCGAAGGAGGTCGCGCGGTACGGAGTGACGGTCAACAACGTTTCGCCGGGAGCGATTGCCACGCCTCGCAACGCCGCCGTGTATAACGACGCGGAGGCAAGAAAAAAAGTGGAAGCGTGCATACCCGTAGGAAGGTTCGGCACTCCCGAAGAATGCGCCGGCATCGTCGCTTTTCTGGCAAGCGAGCAGTCGTCGTATATTACGGGCGCGGATATTAAAACGGACGGCGGAATGAGCTTATGATTTGCGAAGAACAAGAGTATGCAGGCATTAAATATTGCCTGTTCAAGCCCGAAAATTTTTCCGCCGACCATCGTTATCCCGTGATATTCTTCACGCACGGAGCGGGAACGCGCGGCGACGACCTAAATATGATAAAAAATCACAGCGTGGTAAAAAAACTGATCGTTTTTGCCGATAATTGCGTGATTTTCGCGCCGCAATGCGCAACTAACACCTGGTTCGACGTATTTGAAAGCCTTATTTCGCTTGTCAAACACGCCTATTCGCAGCCGTACGTCGATAAAAACAGGTTCTACGGTTCGGGCGCGAGTATGGGCGGCTATTGTATGTATCAGCTTATGCAAAGCGTGCCGGAGGTTTTTGCAGCCGGCATAATCTGTTGCGGCGGCGGTATGTATTGGAACGCGGCAAGGCTAAGCGGCGTAGCGCTGCGCATATTCCACGGAGCGAAAGACGAAGTCGTCTATCCCGAAGAAAGCAAACGTATGTACGAGGAAATAAAAAAATGCGGCGGCGACGTAACTCTTACCGTCTACCCCGAATGCGACCACGATTGCTGGAGCAAAACGTATTCCGATCCGGACAATTACGAATGGCTCTTGTCCAAGGAGAAAAAAATATGAAATTTAACGACAGAGAACAGATAATCGCGCTCACGCCCGAGTAGAAAGGCGAGCGTTTTGCCGACGGCAGACCGCGCGTAGCCGATAAATATCTGGAAAAAATGAAAAAAATGACGCTGGAAGAGTTGTGGAAGCCCATATTCGTAAAGGGCTACGAAAGCCAGTTCGAGGGCGATTTAAAAACTCTCCACGACGACGGAAGAATACTCGTCGGGCGCGCGGTAACCGCAACCTTCGTGCCTTCCCGCCCGGATCTGCACGAGGTAATGTTCG
>JBJFAC010000277.1:0-10378 GCA_051887715.1 Candidatus Neoclostridium sp. | reverse complement strand
ATGTTTTCGGACACTTTTTCGTGCCCGTGCATATTGCCGAACTTTTTAACGCAGTACGCCTTTCCTATGTCGTGCATAAGCGCGGCGAGACGTATTTCCGGCGGCGCAAACCTGACGCATTGAAAAGTGTGCTCCAACACGTCGTATTTGTGATATTGCGGATTTTGTTCCAGCCCCGCCTGATCCTCCAGCTGAGGCACCAGATATTTAAGCGCGCCTATCTGATTGAGCAATCTGAGCGCCCTGTAATGCGCGTTGGCAATATTGTTTTTCGTGTCGGCAAGCAGAATTTTGATCAGCTCGTCGCGGCGCCTTTCGGCGGATATGTCCTTTAAAAGCTCCACGTTGGCTTTCGCCGCCATTGCCGTTTCCGCGTCTATCTTAAAGCCCGTTTCGCACGCTATGCGGACCATTCGGAGTACTCGCAACCCGTCGCTTGCGAAAATACGCTTGGGATCGTGAGCGCGCAAAAGCTTGTGCTTTATGTCCGCAATGCCGCCCAAAGGATCGATTATTTTGTCGTTCTTAATATCGTAGTATACGGCGTTGCAGGTAAAGTCGCGGCGCAGCGCGTCCTTGTTTATGTCGGTGGTGAACATTACCGATACCGGAGAATGTCCGCCTCCCTCGGCGTATTTCTCCACGCGAAAAGGAGTATACTCGAAATTGTCTTCGTTATACTTGATGACCACCGTGCCGAGCTTGTAATTTATTACCTCGGTGCGGTAACGCTTGCTAAGCCCCAACGCGTCCGCGACGGCCGGTCCGGAAATGTCGATGTCCGTTTCCCCTAATCCGGCTATCTTGTTGCGAACGTAACCGCCCACTACGTATATGGGCGACGACGACATACTACTCAGCTTTATTAAACTGTCAGGTATATTGATTTCCACGACGATTATTTTATCATAATTGCAAAAATAATGCAACAAATTTCGCGCTTTTTTCCTTATTGCGACGTAATTTTATTTTTTTCGGAAATATATGCTTATTTTTGACATTTTTACGCTCTAAACAATTGATTTTTGCGCGCTTTTGCGTTATAATGGTAAATATGATAAACATTATTGCCAACATACGGAGCGGCAGAGGGCTGGGGCTTAAAAGCCTTAAAAAAGTCACCGCCTACTGCGCCGATAATTCGATAGATTACACCCTTTACGTCACCAACTACAAAGGTCATGCAACCGATATCGCAAGAGACGTTACCAAAAACGGAGGCACGGTGGTCGCTATGGGCGGCGACGGGACCTTCCACGACGTGCTTAACGGCATTTCCGATCTTCAGAACACCACCGTCGGCTTTATCCCGGCGGGCAGAGGGAACGACTTTACGCGCGCCGCCGGCTTTTCGCTTAACCCGATCAAAGCCCTGAAGGATATACTCGCCGGCAATACGAAAAAAATCGACTTCATTCAGGTGGGCGATAAGCGCTGTATCAACGTTGCCGGAACGGGACTGGACGTTAAAGTACTGGAGCTTGCCTATCAGAAAGCCGGACTGAGTTACCTCAATTCGCTGATATACTGGATCAATCATATTATCCCCTGCCACGCCGTCGTCACCTGCGACGATCAAAAGCCGCTGGACGTCAACTGTATTATGGCGGGCGTTTGCAACGGTATCGCTTTCGGCGGCAACATACGGCTTTCTCCAGTTTCCAAAATTGACGACGGTTACCTCGACGTCATCATTATCCAGATGCCGGAGGACGGAAACGTTATGAAGCTTTTGCCCAAGTTCGTCAAGGGCAAACATATGGATTTGCCCGTTACTACGCACATCCGCTGTAAAAAAGTTAAAATAGTAAGCGACTCGGCGGTCGAACTGGACGGAGAAATATACGAAAATCTCGCTTTCGACTGCTCGGTGGCGGAAAAAGGACTGAATATCTTCGTTCCCGCAAAATAGCCCGACAAGCGCGAATATACGAACACGAACGCACTCCTCTCCCCTAAAACGGAGAGGTTTTCTTTTTATTCGGCGACGAAAGCGCGGGCTACGGAACTTATCGGTCGGCGGCGGCATATAATTTACCGACTACTTTTTACGGAGGCGGATATGAATATTGCCGTTTTTTTCGGCGGAAAAAGCTGCGAGCACAATATCAGCGTTGCCACGGGCGTGCAGACGGCAAACCTGCTTGCTTGTAAGGGCAACAAGGTGTTCTGCGTGTATATCGACCGCTCGGGCAAATGGAAATGCAGTCGTTCGTTTTTCGACGTGAACGCTTTTAAGGGCAGAACGGGCGGCAGGCGCGTTTATTTCCTGCCGGGCGACGACAGACTGCGCTTCGGTATAGGAATTAAAAAAGTCCGCATCGACTGCGCGGTGCTCTGTCTTCACGGCAGAAACGGCGAGGACGGTACCGTTCAGGGTGCTTTGGAGGCGAGCGGCGTGGCGTACACCGGAGGCGACGTGTTTTCCAGCGCGGCCGGCATGGATAAGCAGATGATGAAAAAGCTTTTCCGCGCCGACAAAATTCCGTCGCTTAAATGCGTGACGGTCAAAAAAAGCGAATCTATTGAAAACGCCGTCAAAAAAATAAAGTTTTCGCTCGGTTTTCCCGTAATAGTAAAGCCAGCGCGCGCCGGTAGCAGTATCGGCATCGGCGTGTGCCGCGACGAAGAAAGCCTTGTAAAAGGTTTAGAATCCGCCTTTATGTGGGACAGTAAAGCCGTGGTAGAACGCGCTCTTACCGACTTTACCGAGCTGAACTGCGCGGTGATCGGCGACGGCGACAACTTCGAGGTCAGCTATCCCGAAAAGCCCACTTCTTTTTCGGACTTTCTTACCTACGACGAAAAATACCACGGCAAGGCGAAATACGGCTGCGGCAGGGAGTTTCCGGCTAAAATCGACGAAAACACCACCGAAAAGGTGCGTGCGCTAGCGGTTAAAGCCTTTCAGTCGGTGGGAGCAAGCGGTATTGCGCGCGTTGATTTTTTGCTGGAGAACGGCACGAATAAGCTTTACGTGAACGAGATCAACACCATTCCCGGCAGTCTTGCTCTCTACCTTTTTCCCGAAAAAAGCAAACGGCATACGCTGGAAACGCTTGTCGATATTGCGATAAGGCGCAAAAAAGAAACCGACGGACTTTTATACGTTTACGACGATAAACTGCTGAGTAAAAACTGAGTTTTCGTAAACGCGAAAGCCGTCGGCAAGGTTATTATTCGGTTTGATATAAGTAAAAATTTTATACGCAATAGAATACGTCGAGATTGCGAACGGTTGCATTCTCTATGCAGTCGTTAACGAGATACGCCAGCCGTTCAAGCTCCGTTCCGCAAGGCTTTCCGATCAGCTCGCACGTTTTGCTTGTAAGAAGCGCGCATATCCTTTCGATTTTGCGCGTTTTTATTTCGTAATTTCCGGCGCAGTTATCGCTGCAGATAAGCGTTTCGAGATCGGCGGCGACGCTTGCTCCGAGCGCAAGCCTTCTCATTGCGTAAAACGACCATTTATAATACGGGCAGTAAGCGTTTTCCAGCAAAAAAACGCAGTTTATCGCGCTCTTTACGAACTCGTAAAGCGCAAGCTGAGCCGCTCCGCCCTCCCCTCTTTTCACGCAACGCGTATAATTGTACTGACCGGACTGCCCTGCGGAAAGCAGATTGCCCGTCAGTCGTTTCAGTCTTGCGTCCTTGGGCATATCGGAAAGGCTTTTTCTTATACGAGTGACTTCGCCGTAGCCGTCGAAGAAAATTTCTCCGCTCGTTGCCTCGAAAAGATAGTTTTCGGGTATGCGCAGCCACGCCTCGGTGGTCAGCGCGCCGTCAGAGAAGCCCGTTTTTTGCTCGAAAAAGTCGGCATAGCGCATTATTCCCCTGCGATTTCCGCCCACCGGGCTCATCTTGGGACGCTTCACGCCCATAAACTCGTTCGGGAGCGCGTTATACGCACGCTCAAGTAAAAATTCGTCGCGGCGCGAAACAACGTCTTCTCCGGGGAGAAAGACGATAAAACCCGCCTCGTAGTCGTGATCGCGCGATACCTCGTCGTCAAAGCCGAAGCTGTCCGAGCCGCCGCCCGCCACTCCCACGGCTATTTTGTCCAGAAGGTGCGGAAATTTCTCCTGCAGCATTTTTTCGCCGTGCGCTTTATAAAAGGCTCTACTGATTTCTATTCCGTTCATATATTTCGTCCGCCGTTTTTTCTAATTGTCCGGCATAATAAAACGCTCCGTAATAAGCGAAGGTGGGCGCGCATTTTTCGCACACGAACGCGTAATAGCCGTTTCTGGGCAGGGAAGGCGTTTCCAAAAGTTCCTGCGCTTTTTTAAGACACTCGTTTATTGCCTCGTCGGCGGCCTCCAACCCGTCGCGCTTTTCGTATAAATTCGCGAGATTAAGGTACGAAATGGCGCATTCGAGCTCGCCCCACTTGTTTTTCGCCATTATTTCGATAGCCTTTTTATACGCCCGTTCGGCTTGGTCAAATCTGTTAAGATCGGTCAGATTGAGAGCCATATTGTTGTAAAGTCCGCCCATTTTGGAGTCGGAACCGTCCAGCTTTTCTTCAAGCGTCTTTACCGCGCCGTCGAACAGATCCTGAGCGCGGTCGTTTTCACCGAACGCTTTATACACCGTGGCGGCGTTGAGAAGAGCAGTTCCGAACGCCTCGCTGCCTTCCATCTTCAGTTTTCTGCCCAGACTCAGCGTTCTTTCGGCGGCTTCGACCGCCTTGTCGCGCTTGCCCGCTTTACGGTAAAAGCCCATAATTTCACTGCAAATGGCAAACTGACCTTTTTCGTCGCCTGCGTTTTCCGCTTCCGCCAGCCAGTACTTCAGATGTCTTTCCGCGCCTTCGATATCGCGCTTGCCTTCTAATTCGTCCAGTTTTGCGATTATGCGCATAACCGGAACGCTTTTATTTTCACGCACCGAGGGCGTGTCGAAATATTCGTCGCTGTACATTGTTTTCTCCGTATTAGCTAAAATTAAGCGCGGATAGTGCTCCACGCTTATTTTTTTGTTATTTTTTATCGATATAGTCGCAAGCGGCAAGAGCGGCGATCGCTCCGTCCGCTGCGGCGGTTGCCACCTGTCTTATCTTTTTTGCTCTGCAGTCGCCCGCAACGAACACTCCGGACGTTTTCGCGCAAAGACCGTCGTCCGTCAACGCGTAGCCGCGCCCGTCCAGAGCGACGACGTTTGCAAACCGCTCGTTTTGCGGAACCAGCCCCACCGCGAGGAAAAGTCCGCCGAGGTCAAAGGTGGTTTCTTTGCCGTTCTGTTCCACGCGAACGCCGGTAAGAGCGCCTTCGCCCTCGTAGCCCGTCACCTTACATCCGAGGTGAACGACCACGTTTTCTTTGGCTTCGAGCTGAGCGACGAGCTTGGCTTCGCCGGTGAAACAGTCGAGATTCTGGAAAACGTGCACGGTTTTGCTCGTTTCGGACAAGAGCAAGGCTTCCTGCAAAGCGGAATTACCTCCGCCCACTACGCCCACGGTCTGATCCTTGAAAAACGCTCCGTCGCATACGGCGCAGAAGGATATGCCGTTTCCGATAAGCTCCTGCTCGTTTGGCAGGTTGAGCGTGCGGTGCTTGGCTCCCGTCGCGATTATCACGGTTTTGCCGAAAAAGTCGCCGCCGTCCGTTCTGACGCAAAAGCCTTCGTCGGTCTTTTCGACGCCCAGAACCTCCTGCATCTCGAATTCCGCGCCCTGCGCAATAGCCTGATCCACCATCTTTTCGGCAAATTCGTTGCCCGTAACGGTGGTAAAGCCGGGAATATTCTCCACTTTGGGCGAAAAAGTTATCTGACCGCCGAACGTTTGTTTTTCTATTACGAGCACGGTCTTGCCCGCTCTGAGGGCGTATACCGCGGCGGTAAGACCGGACGGTCCTCCGCCGATTGTGATTACGTCGTACATCTTTTGATCCGAATTATACTCCCAAGTATTTTTTGATTGCCGATACGCCTGCGTATTTTTCCGCAACGCCGTTCTTTATTACCACTAGCGTGGGCGCCTGCATAATCGCGTAATGCTTTGCAAGCTCCGGCTTGTCGTTTGCATATATTTTTTCGTACTGCACGCCTGCTTTGTCAAGTATTCCGCAGGCTATCTTGCAGTTGGGGCAGGTTGCGGTCGCGAACAGATAGGTCGCGCTTTCGATCGTGTCTTTATCGACGTTGTTCGGAACGGCGTCGGAACAGCAACAGCAGCCCTCCGCATTTCTTTCGTGCGTTAAATGCGATTTTCCGATGTCGTACTCTTTTCTGTCCTTGAACTCCTGCGTTTTGCCGACGTTCCAGTTCTGAACGGGACGGTAGTAACCGGTTATACGGCTGTATACCTCGGTAACCTCGCCGCATTCGGGGCATTTATAATGTTCGCCGGGAATGTAACCGTGATTTTTGCATACCGAATAGGTGGGCGAAAGCGTGTAGTACGGCAACGAATAGTTTTCCGCAATCTTGCGGACGAGGTTTGCCGCCGCTTTCCAGTCGGGCAGACGCTCGCCGAGGAAGGCGTGGAAGACCGTGCCGGAGGTGTACAGAGTTTGCAGTTTGTCCTGAATGTCGAGCGCGGTGAATACGTCCTCCGTGTATCCGACGGGCAAATGCGAGCTGTTGGTGTAGTACGGGGTGTCGCCCTCGTTTTTAGCCGCGGTGATGATGTCCGGGAAACGCTTGACGTCGTGACGGGCAAGACGGTACGCGGTGGACTCGGCGGGAGTAGCTTCGAGGTTATACAGATCGCCGTACTGCTCCTGATAGTCGCTGAGGCGGTTTCTCATGTGATTGAGCACTTCCGCGGTGAAATCCTGCGCCTCCTTCTGCGTTAGATCTTTTCTTATCCACTTCGCGTTGAGGCACGCCTCGTTCATACCCACGAGACCGATGGTCGAGAAGTGGTTGTTGAACGTACCCAGATAACGCTTGGTGTAGGGATACAGTCCGTTGTCAAGCAGTTTGATAAGCACGGTGCGCTTTACCTTAAGCGAGCGGGCTGCAATATCCATCATCTTGTCAAGGCGCTTGTAAAAGTCTTTTTCGTCGGTTGCAAGATAGGCTATTCTGGGCATATTGATGGTGACTACGCCCACGGAGCCGGTGCTTTCGCCGCTTCCGAAGTAGCCGCCGGACTTTTTGCGCAGCTCGCGAAGGTCGAGACGAAGTCTGCAGCACATACTGCGCACGTCGCTGGGCTCCATATCGCTGTTTATGTAATTGGAGAAGTACGGAGTGCCGTATTTTGCCGCCATTTCAAACAGCAGTTTGTTGTTTTCGGTGTCCGACCAGTCGAAGGTCTTGGTTATGGAATAGGTGGGTATGGGATACTGGAAGCCTCTGCCGTGCGCGTCGCCGTCTATCATAATTTCGATAAACGCCTTGTTGACCATATCCATTTCCTTTTTGCAGTCCTTGTACTTGAAGGGCATTTCCTTGCCGCCCACTATGCAGTTGAGCTCGGCAAGATCGGCGGGCACAACCCAGTCCAGCGTTATGTTGGAGAAGGGAGCCTGCGTGCCCCAACGGCTGGGAGTGTTCACTCCGTAAATGAACGATTCGATACATTTTTTGACCGCTTCGTAGCTTAAATTATCGGCTTTTACGAACGGAGCGAGATAGGTATCGAAAGACGAGAACGCCTGCGCGCCCGCCCATTCGTTTTGCATAATGCCAAGGAAATTGACCATCTGGTTGCACAGCGTTGCCAGATGCTTTGCGGGAGCGGACGTGATCTTGCCGCTTACTCCGCCCAAGCCCTCCTGAATGAGCTGTTTGAGCGACCAGCCCGCGCAGTACGCGGTGAGCATCGACAAATCGTGCAGATGTATGTCCGCGTTCCTGTGAGCGTTGCCGATCTCTTCGTCGTACACCTCGCTGAGCCAGTAGTTTGCGGTGATGGCGCCCGAATTGCTGAGAATAAGTCCGCCCACCGAATAAGTGACGGTGGAGTTTTCCTTTACTCTCCAGTCGTTGATTTTGAGGTAGTTCTCCATCAGCTCTTTGTAGTCGAGCACGGTGGTGCCGATGTTACGCATTTTTTCGTGCAGTTTTCTGTACAGAATATACGCCTTCGCCACGTCGTCGTAGCCCGCTTTTATAAGCACAGATTCCACGCTGTCCTGTATCGCTTCCACGGAGATTTTTCCGTCGTCGATTTTTCCCGCAAAATCCGACGTTACTTTCAGTACGAGAAAATCTATTACGTCCGGATGATACTGTTTGTCGCACGCGTCGAACGCTTTGACTATTGCTTCTTTAATTTTTTCGATGTTGAAGTCTACTAACTTGCCGTCTCTTTTGATTACGGTGTACATTTGTGATTTTCCTCCTGAAGTTTGTTCTCACTGTGCATTAGTATACACCATATATTGTTTGTTGTCAAGCAATTCGGACACAATATAATGTGGTATACCCATTATAAAATATTATGTGCGACAATAAAAGTCGTTATGATATTTTTTGTGCGCGCCCGGTCAGATTCCGCGCAAAGCGGTATTTTCGACGTATTTCTTCGCTTTTTCGCACATAACGCGCATTTCTTCTTCGTCAACGCCGGTAATTCCCGATCCGATCAGGTTGCCGCTGTCGTTGAACGCCTGCAGAAAATAACGCTTGGCTCCGCTTATAAGCCGCGCGGCTTCCTCTATATCGTCGGGCGTGTGGAACTGCTTTGCCACGGTGGTTCTGAATTCGTAATCCACCGCTCCGCCGAGAAGGAACTTTATACTCTCCTCCACTGGCGCGAAATCGAGCGTTTCCAATCCCACCGTCAAAGCGTATTTTTCGGGCGAATTTTTAACGTCCATAGCGACGTAGTCCACGAGCTTTGCCGTAACCAGCGCTTTCAACAAGTCGGGGTTAGTGCCGTTGGTGTCCAGCTTGACCTTGAAGCCGAGAGCCTTCACTTTTTGCAGAAATTCGCCGATGTCGCGGTTCATAAGCGGTTCGCCGCCCGTAACGCACACGCCGTCCAGCAGTCCGCGGCGCTTTCCGAGAAAGGCGAGCACCTCCTCTTCGGGAATTACGCAGCTGCCGTCCAACTCGGTGACCAGTAACGCGTTATGACAAAAGGGACAGCGGAAATTGCATCCGCCCGTAAAAAGAGTGCAGGCAACGTGCTCGGGATAGTCGAGCAGCGTCATTTTTTGTATTCCGTAAAATTTCATTTCTTCCTCCGTAAACGGTCAGCCCGTGACCGCGAATTTGACGCACCCGATCGGGGCGTAAGCGTAGCACACGACCAGCGAAAACACTACGCCGTACGTGTACACGCAGTACCACAGAAACGACTGTAAAAGCCAGTGCTCCGCGTTCCATTTGCTTATTCTCGTCAGCCCTTTGAACATGTTGACGAAAAGCCTCCTGTTGGGCGAATTGAACAGCATCATCACGACGAACACGAACGCCCAGCCGACTAAAATCAGCCAGAAATACTTAAACGGCGTTCGCCAATAAATATCCGCCGTTATGAAGAACGCTACGAACGAGGCGATAAGCACGCTCATAGTAAGGCAAACGATAATTATCCGCACGGGCATCGGCACGCGCGAATACTTTACCTCTATGAACTTCATATCGCTTAACATTCCGTTCCTCTTACGCCGCTTATTCTCGGCTGATCGGATACCCCAGCAAGGTAACCGCTTTTATGACGTCGGCGTCGGAAACCTTTCCGGTTACGACGACCTTTTTGCCCGCCAGATCGACCTTTGCTTCCGCTCCGAGCGCGGCGATCGCCTTTTCCACCCTTGCCGCGCAGTGAGCGCAAGCCATTTTCTCAACGTGAAAAGTTTTTACCTCGTTTTCCATTATTTTTTCCTCCCGTCGCGTTTTTTCTTCGCGACTTATCGGTATGGCGAGCGGCTTTTGCTCCGCGTACGCCGTTTTCGGATTTTTTGTATCCGTTTTTTATTCCGTTTCTTTCGTTTTCGGCTTTTTTATATCCGCTTTTTGCGCCGATTTTTTTGGCTTCGTCCGGCGAGCGGGCGGCTGTTTTATTAAAGCTGCTTTTATTGGCGCCGCGACTCGGATTTGCCGCCTTGCCGCCGCGGTTTTTGTTTGCTTTTACTCCGTCTATATAATCGCGTTCGGCGCCGAGGCGCTCGCCCTTATCTATATATTCGGGCTTTAAGTGCTCTTTTTCGTACTTTTCGGCGTCTTTACGCTTTGTTGCAGTCGCTTTTTTCCTTTCCGCTTTTTCGGCTTTGTCGGCGATTTCGTATTCGCTTATCCGATTGCCGGTGGCGGCTATTATCTCCGCAAGGCACTTCATTCCCCAATCGGTGTTTACAAGCGTATACGAAACGCCCGTTTTGTCCACTCTGCCCGTTCGACCTATGCGGTGAACGTAGTATTCCGCCGACTGCGGAACGTCGTAATTGAACACTACGTCCACGCCCTCGACGTCTAT
>JBJFAC010000276.1:0-10401 GCA_051887715.1 Candidatus Neoclostridium sp. | reverse complement strand
CGCTTTTTCTTCCTTGCATTTTCTGTACGCGTGCAGTAGTACGATGCTGTAATCTATCGACAACGCAAGCTGAAGAATAGCCGCTATTGAATTGGTTATGTAGGAAATATTCCCTAAAAATACGTTTGTTCCCTTGTTTAACAGTATCGCGACTCCCGACGAAACGAGCAAAACTGCCGGCTCTAACCACGATTTCGAGGTGATCAGCAGAATTGCCGCCACCAGGCATATCGCTATCAGCAGAATATAAACAACTTCTTCCGTGATCGCCTGCCTAAGCGCACGCTTTGACGCCGCGGTACCGCCGAACTGCACATCGTATTCCGAAAGCTCGCGTTCCAGGTCCTCCAGCACCCCGACGGCGTTTTCCGAATAATCGTCTCCGTCCACGATAACGTTAAAAAGCGCCGTGCCGTCTTTGTAATAGTCGCTGTCGTACTTGTCGAAATTGACGTTAAGCACGTTTGGAATTCCTTCTATTTTTTTACAAATGTCCTCCGCAGTCTTTTCGTCCACGTTTTTAGCCATAACCTGAACGCTGCCCGTCATTCCGAACCTATCCTCTATTATGTCGAGCGCGGTTTTGGTCTGCGTATCCTCGGCAAGATAATCGGTCAGATTATAATTGACGGTCACCTTGTACGAAAAAATTGCCGAAAGCACTGCGGCTACCGTAAACAATGCAACGATTACGGCAATTACAGCGCGGCTTTTTCCTTTTGTCTTCGCCGCCGCGACGGTTTTATTCGCGGTCTGATCGGTTTTATCGTTCATAAAAAATGCTCCTTGTTAAACAGTTTAGTTTTTAACTTGACACGTGTATTATTATATGATATAATGTAAACGTTTGCAAGAAAACTGCCGAGACAAAAAAGCTACACTGTTACGATAACTATACAAAGAGGTAAAACCGTATGAATAAAACCGACGCAAGAATATTAAAGACTCGCCGAGACTTAAGAGCCGCGCTCGTAAAGCTTTTACAGGAAAAAGATTTCGATAAAATTACGGTAAGCGACGTCTGCGCGGAGGCTATGGTCAACCGTATGACCTTTTACAAGCACTATAAAGACAAATACGACCTTTTGAACGAAGTCATACTCAGTGTGAAAACGAGCATCATAAGCCGCATGGAAAAGGATCACCCCGACGTAAAGCTGCAAAACGATACGCTTGAATTTACGTTCTGTCTGATCGAAGCGATAATAGACGAATGTCTGGATAAAAAGGCGGTCGTGGCTTCTATTAACGATAACGAACTGGTCCTGACGATGATTTCCACAACTATAGAAAAGTCCGTTTCGGAGCTTTTAAAACAGTTGGACGAAAAACACCCGCTGCGGTATCCTATCGAAATGCTCTCGGTTTCCATTACGGGTGCGGCGTCCTTCCTCGTCCGGCACTGGCTGAACCGTCAGCCCGAAAAAACGAAGGAGCAATTCCTGCGCGGAGTAAAAATCTTTTTCAACGACCTGTTTGCCTCTCAGATACTGTTTAAGCAAGGCGAACTAAAAAACGAACTCTGAAATACTCCCCCCGGCGTTCGTAAAACAGCCGAAGAAATTGTATTTGTTAAGCAGAGAAAAGAAAAGTCCGCGGAGTCAGTTCTCCGTGGACCGATAGTCGTTTTAAGTGCGAACGATATTTTTTATTTACAAGCGGGATCGGGCGTGGAGGGTTCGCGAGCGTTTGCAAAGCGGAAAAAATTAGAATTCGTCCTGTTTTGCGCCTGCGATAAAAGTTTTTACCGTTATCGGAGCGTCCTCGCCGAAGATATAATCGGGGCTGCCCATAGCCGCAATTATTCCGTCCGACATATACGCCACGCGATCGCTGACGGAGCGGGCGAAATTCATCTCGTGCGTGACTATTATCATGGTCATATCCTTGCTTTTGAGCGAGCGTATAACCTTGAGCACCTCCTGCGTTAGCAGCGGATCGAGCGCGCTGGTAGGCTCGTCGAAGCACAGCACGGCAGGCTTCAGCGCGAGCGCTCTTGCGATTGCCACGCGTTGACACTGACCGCCGGAAAGCTGCCACGGGTAGGAATTGGCTTTGTCGCTTAGTCCCACTCTGTCCAGAAGGGACAGCGCGTACTGCCTGTTTTCTTCCCTGTGCGTATTCTGAGAACGGATATCCATAGCCAACGTTATGTTTTTGAGCGCGGTGTACTGCGGAAACAGGTTATAGTTTTGAAAAACCATACCCACTTTGCCGTCGATTTTTTGCTTACCGCGCGGAATTATGCGCTCGCCGTCGATGTACGCTTCTCCGGCGTCGGGCGTTTCCAGCCCCACGAGACAGCGCAGAGCGGTCGTTTTGCCGCTGCCGGACGAGCCGATTATGGACAAAACCTCGCCTTTTTCCAACGAAAAACTGACGTCGTCCAGCACTTTCGTACTGTCGAACGACTTATTGAAATTACAAACTTCCAGATACGCCATATTACACCTTGAAATAACCGAGCTTTTTCTCGACGAAGCCGATAATAAGCGTCAGAGCGCCCACGAAAATCAGATAGAACGCGCCCGTATAGAACAACGGCCATATAAGTCCGCGTGCGGAATAGTCCTGCGCCACTTTGAGTATTTCGGCAACCATAATAACTCGCGCAAGAGACGTATCCTTGACTAAAGTTATGATTTCGTTGCCCATCGGCGGCACGATACGCTTTATAACTTGTAACAGCACGATCTTAAAGAAGGTCTGCGAGCGGCTCAGTCCCAGCACCTTACCCGCCTCGTACTGACCTTGCGGCACGGATTCTATTCCGGCGCGGTATATTTCGGCAAAATAGCAAGCGTAGTTGATGACGAAAGCCACCAGCACGGCTATAAATCTGGGGAGCAATCCCCAGCCGAACAGAAGCGCCGGTCCGTAATATATCGCAATGACCTGCAGCATCAGCGGCGTGCCGCGCACTATCCATATTATCGTGCGCACGATCCAGCGAAATCCCTTGACGCGCGTTCCCAAAGTCACCAAAAGTCCCAGCGGAATTGCCAGGACTAAGGTGAGTGCGAACAGCTCGCACGTTACGGAAAAACCTTGTAATAAATTTTTTGTAACCGTCCAAAAAGTCATGATGAGTGATTAACCGAAGTATTTTTCAAGCAAGCGATCGTAGGTTCCGTTTTCTTTCAGCTGAGCGATAGCGTTTTCGACCTTGGCTTTAAGCTCGGCGTCTTCCTTTCTGAAGCCTATTCCGAACTGCTCGTTTTCAAATCCGACGTCCACGACGGTAAGCTCGCTGTACGAGGTTCCTTCCCCGACGAGCACGTCCGCCATCAGCTTGTCGATAACGGCAACTTTGTTTGCAGAGGTTTTGACTTCCAGCAGGGTGTCCTTCTGAGCGCCTGCGCTGACTATTTTTTCTGCGGCGCCGCTTACCGACTTAACGGTGCTTTCGCCTGCCGAACCGGCTTCGACCACGATTTCGCCTGCTTTTACCAGATCTTCGGGCGTTTCGAACTGATCGGCAACGCTCTTCTGACAAACGATTACCTGACGGTTTTCAAGATAGGGCTCGGAAATGAGCAACGCTTTCTGAAGATCGTCGGTGATGGTCATACCGTTCCAGATAACGTCGATCTCTTTAGCGTTGATCGAAGTAACCTTGTTGTTCCAATCGATTTCCACGAATTCGGCTTTGTATCCGAGGATTGCGCACACTTCCTTTGCAAGGTCGGCGTCGAAGCCTATCCACTCGTTCGATCCCTCTTCCTTGTAATCCATCGGGGCATAATCGGTTATGCCGATTTTAAGCGTTTTGTCGTCGCCCGGATTCGAGCAAGCCGCAAACGAAAAGCAGGTTGCAAACGCAAGTACCAGTGCTACTACAACGGAAATAAGTTTTTTCATAATAATTCTCCTTTTTTATTCTTTTTAATTTCTTATTATTGCGACGCGGGCGCGGATTTGATTTACTGCTTTATCACACTAAAGCACGTTTCCCAAAAAGAACGCGATCACCGTTGATCGTGGCTATATTATACTTCATTATGATAAAGTTGTAAAGCGTTTTGAGGGGGTTTTTAAAAAATTTTTAATTATTTTTCTTTATTTTTTACGTAGCGCTGTTTTTTTGCCTATAAAAATCGGAAAACGGTGACTGTGCGGAGATTATCGCGAGTGCGGCGGCGTTTTTTTGCAAGCGCTCTCTCGTACAAATCAGAAAACCATAAGCACGGTACCGAGTACCACGAGTGCGGCGGCGATTATTTTGCGCGCGGTGATTTTTTCGCCGAAGATCAGTCCGAACAGCGCCGAGAACACCACTCCCAGCCCCGTAATAATAGGATAGAGCAGGCTTGCCGGGACGTTTGCCGCCGAATAGGTCGTGAAGAGGTTGCCCACGCCGTTTACGACCGCAAAGCCCACCGAAGCGCCTACGGCGATAAGCCCGGATTTCGTCGCTCCTCGCGCCGATTGCACTCCGTCTACGCTCTTTTCGGGCGTAATTCCGTCGGCATATCCGGTTTTTATTTCATTCCGGATCATAAGTGCGACGATGAGAATTGACGTAAACGCAAAGCGGACCAGGTTCTGGAGCACCAGAAATGCCGGGGTACTGATCGCGCTTTCCACTCCGCTTTGATGATAGGCGGTGATCACGCCGCCCAATCCGTTCGTGACGAACACGATTATCATACATAATAACGCAAACGGAGTTAATTTTTTATTTTTATCCCTTTCCAGACTGACGAACAGCGAAGCCGTAACGGCAATCACGGCGATAATTTTCAAAAAGGTTACCTCTTCGCCCACGCACACGCCGTAGAAGAAAGGGATCACCATACCTCCGAGCAGCATAAACAGGCTGAAAAGAGACAGATCGGCACACGTCAGCGCCTTGGTGGAAAAAGCGTTCATTACTATTCCGTTAACGGCGTACAGCGCGGCGAGCGCAAGCGAAAACCAGGATATTTCAAACCTGAACGAGTTGATCGCCAAGAAGATGAATATCGAAGCCACAGCCGTGATCAGTCCGAACACGAGCGAGTAGAAAAAAGAGCCGCCCTTGGTCTTTTGGTAGCATTTGGTGAACGCAAACTGGCTTGAAAACAATATTGACGCAAATAACAATAACAGATAGTAATGCCACATATGCCGCTCCTTTTTCGTTAGCGACGCAATCCCTTATCAGGACTGCGCCGACGCTTTATTATAGCATAAATTGTCCGCATTAGCAACATATTTATTGCACGAGAGCCGATAAACCGAAAAAAAGACGCAGAATTTCTCCTGCGTCGCTTTATTTGATATTATGAAAACGAAAGTCTTTGCCTGCTCTTACGCCTCGGCGGGCGCTTCGGGCGTTTGAGGGGCTTCCGGTTCTTCCGGCGTTTCGGGCGGAGTTACTTTCTCGAATTTAGCGCTCATCATCAGCTCCAGCGTTTGATTGCTGTACAGCTTTTCGGCTAAAATCGAGTATTCCGCGCTGCAAATCGAAGAGGTGACCTTGCTTTTGGTCATTTGCTCGTTGAGCGGCGCGGCGAACGAGAACGGGAAG
Organism: Candidatus Neoclostridium sp.; assembly: GCA_051887715.1. Taxonomy (GTDB): domain Bacteria; phylum Bacillota; class Clostridia; order Christensenellales; family Pumilibacteraceae; genus Neoclostridium. The sequence continues at coordinate 4,889 of JBJFAC010000276.1, read as the reverse complement.
ACGGCGGAAGTCAAAAACAGCGCCAGCGCAACCACTACCGCTCCGTGTGCCGCTCCGATAACCAGTCCGATGAGGCGGCTTAACAGATTGGGCGCGCCGTCGTGAATGAATATGATCTTTAGTACGTAGCCCAAAATGCTTGCGAGTATTCTCGCCGCGGCGTACAAAACCAGCACCATAAGCACGGTGAACAGATGAAGCGACATCGCTACCGCAAGGAACTGATCCTCGGTTGCTCCCCAGGCAGCCGCGCCGCCGATCGCCTCGAACCGCGCGATAAGCGGATCGTACAGCATTTTGATTACGCCCGTCGCCTCGCTTGCACTGCCGATGGAGTTACTGATAAGCCGATAAAGCGAAATAGTGTCACCCAGCGCAAGATTCCTTATCGCGTCGACGCCCAGCAGAAATTTAAGAAAGGTATCGGACAGCAGAAAACAAGCCAGAACAGCCAGCAAAAAGCATATCAGTTTGATCAGCGCTTTGCCCGTTCCCTTCCACAGTCCTATCAGCGCGAAAAGCACGACTAAAGCGATTATTCCTATATCTATAACCGACATTACATCCTCCTGTTTTATCGTATATATCTTTGGTAAGCGGGTTAAAATTATCGTTATGGACGACAATTTTTCTTTCAGACAATTCGTTTTAAGCCAGCCGCTTCCGCCCGTGATACTGTGCATAGGCTCTCCGAAAGTGGCGGGCGACAGCTTTGGTCCGATTACGGGCAAGCTGCTTACCGAGAACTTTTATTTGCCTACCGAGGTATACGGCACCTGCGATCGTCCCGTGCACGCGCTCAATTTCGCCGTAGAAACGGAAAGAATCCGCCTTATTCACCCCGATAGAAAAATAATCGCGGTGGATTCCGCAGTATGCGCGTCGGGCAAGCCCGGCAGAATACGAATATTTCCCGGTCCGATTTATCCCGGCCTTGCCGCAGGGAAAAATCTGGGCGCGGTGGGCGACTGGTCGATAGTTGCCACGACGGGCGCGAAAAACAAAAACGAACTGTTTTACGCCGACCTTAAACACGTGGAAACGCTGTCGATAAAAGCCGCCGTTGCCATAAAAGCGGCTTTTTCCTTGCGAAAACGCCTGCCGTCGGCAAAAGAATATTTTTATTATAATATAAAATGACGAAAATTGCAACCGTTATGTGAAAAAAATAAAAATTTTCACTTTTATTTGTCCCAATCGCACACGGAAGGCAGAATAAAATCAATGTCCAGTCCGCTTTCCGCCGCTTCCTCCGCGGTCGCCTCGCCCGTCAGAACGAGCGTTACCACGAACCCGTTGTTAACGCCGAATTTAATATCGGTTGCAAGACGGTCGCCGAACATTGCTATTTCGTCGCGGCTGAATCCGCACATTTCGCTTATACAGTCGCCCATAATCGAGTACGGTTTGCCGCAAACTGCAAGCGGCTTTTTGCCCGTAGATTTATATATCAGCGAAAGATACGAACCGACGTCCGGCTTGTAGCCGCGCACGGTGGGACAGTTCACGTCGTCGTGAGTACATATAAACGGCACGCCCTCGCGAATGAAATTGCACAGCTTTTTCAGCTCGTCGTAGTCGAACTCGGTATTGAAGGCGATCACTATAAGATCGGGATGGTTCTCCTCCGGGATCACGCCCTCTTCGATAAAGCGGGCTTTTACCGCCTTATTTGCAAAAAGGTATATCTTTTTGCCGTCGTAGTGCGCTTTCAGATACGCCGTGGTTGCCATCGCGGACGTATAAATATTGTCAAGCGTGACGTTAAAGCCCATTTTATTCAGCTTTTCCACGTAGCCTTCGGGCGTTTTGGAACTGTTATTGGTCAAAAAAAGTACTCTGCCGCGCTTTTTCATTCTCTCCACGGCTTCTATCGCGCCGTCGAAAACGTCGTTGTCCAGGCAGATAGTGCCGTCCATATCCAGCAAAAAGCACTTTACTTTTTCCATTTTTGCATTCATAATTTTATCTCCGGTAAAAATATTTCTTATAAAAACGCGTCGATCAGCCCCATGCTCTTCATAACGTCCACGGTTTTACCCGCTCCGTAGTGGGGAGAAAGAGCAAAAGCCAGACGGGCGTCGCCCTCGGTCACGCAGGAAAAATAGTCAAAGCCGCAATCGGGCAAAAGCTTTTCGGCTTTATCGGCGGCGCGCTTTAAAAGTCTTTGGGCAAAGCACAGCTCGGCAAGCAATTCTGCTTTGCACACCTTCAGCGAGTGAACGCTTTTTCGTATGCGCTCGTCGCTGAGGTCGTCCTTCATCAGGGTTACGGCAATTTTCTCGTCCACGCCCAGATAGTCGCAAAGCGCCTCTAATCGCGCGTTATTGTCGGGCGGCGGAACGAAGCCGAAGCTGCCCAGTAAAAACTGCTTGTACGTTTCCGCCAGCACGTTTGCCGCCGTCAGCCTGAGTATGCCCACGGGCAGTTTTTTACCGCGTTCTCTGCTTATCAAAGCGCTTAAAACGTGCGCGAACGCCCTGTCGCCTCCGCCGCTGCCCAAAAAGCCGTCGATGCGTGCGGCGCAGGACGTTATTTCGTATTCGTCCGGACCTCTGCCGCTTGCCACCGCGGTCGCAACGCGTTTTCTAAGCTCTCCGAGCGCTTTTTCGTCGTAACCCTCGCCGCCTATCACGCGCTCCATACGGTATTCGGCAATCGAAAGCAACAGCGCGGCTGCAGAACAATAGCGCGCCGCCGCCTCCGTTCCGTTCGCCGCAGGACGCGTTATTACCGCGAGTTCTCCGTTGTAGTCGCCTGCGCACAGCGCGGTCACGGCGGATAGGACGTCGCCTCCGAAAATCAGACAGGCGCGCGGCGTATCGGAAAGAAACCGCCGCGTTTCCTCCTCTTTGAAATAATTCTCGTCCACGACCGAAATTCTCAGTCTTACGTCCTCGTCGTTTTCCTTTCCGACTCGGTATTTAAGCGCGACCGCGCGACCGATCTCCGCCTTAAGCTCCGCTCCGACGTCGCCAACGTAATCGACGCACACGGCAACGCCGGACGGCATTCCGCCGAGATCGGGCAATTTTTCGCCCTGCTCCGTGAAATACGCCTTTATCTTACCTGTTTTGACCGTTTTCAATGCTCCGCCTCGCCTTTTTTTACCATTATAGCACTCCTTTCCGTGCAAAAAACGTAAAATCGGGGCGATTTAAGGCGAAATCGGGCGGCGAGCCGTCTTTTTCGACTTCCGCGCTCTCCGCTTCCGAGGCGAGGAAAGCAGGACGCGGCAAAGCGTGATACGGGCGCGGCGTTTAAGATCGCGCTGACGGCGCTCTATATAATATAGAATGTAGCGAAGGATAAAAGAAAGAGCGCAATAATAATTGCGGCAGGGATCGACATTGCCTTCCGATAAAAACAACGGGCGCACCGTTGTTTCGGAACGCCCGCGATTTACGATAATCGGCGTCAGATGACTGCCTTGGTTTCTTTTTCGTCAACTACTACGACGCTTGCGTTTTCCGCGTCGCCCTTATAGTAACGAGCCACCTGCTTGTTTCTCCACTGCGAGAACGCCGCGTTTTCCTGAGCGGTGAGCGCGCTGCTCTCCATAGCGGAATAAACGGATTCGTACTTGCCGTAGGAATAATAATCGTCCAGTCCCAGCACCTCGCCTGCCTTGGGCAGCTTGCTGAGGAAGAGCACGTGCACGCCGTAATCGGTGACTACTTTCTCGGAGAGAGCGCCTTCAACGCCGCCTTCGTAAAGCTTTCTTGCGGCAGCGGCGAACTCTTCAACGTAGGTTTCGGTGGAAGAACCGAGGTCGTATTTCTCCACGTAGCCGTAGGTCTTGCCGAAAATTCCGGGATCGGTGTTGTACTTATAGATAAGATCGTCGAACGCGCGTTCCTTTTCGTAGTTGGTAGCAGCGCCGTTCACCTTGTTTACTATCTCGTTGTAGATAGCGTCGAGAGCGATGGGATCGCCGTAGTCTTCTCCGTCAACGTGCTCGTAGGAAGCGATCTCGTTTGCAAGACGGTTGCGGAAATCCTCGTAAGCGCCTTCGATGACGGCTTCTCCGCTGGTCTTGTAGGCATTCAGCGCTGCGGTTTGCTCGTCGCTGAACGGAATGAGAATGTGCTTGACGAAGAAATGGTTGGAATCGCGGAAATACAACAGTTTGGTATCGCTGCCGATTGCGCTTTCGTAAGCGGCTTCGTCGACGTACGCGTTTTTCTGAGCGGCGAGCGTGCTGTTGTAAACAGCCTCGACGTCGGCGCGGGTGACTTCCACGGTGCCGGTGATGTATTCTTCCAGAAGAGACAGTTTTTGCTGTTCCTCGTACGACTTGCCGGCGTAGAGATACGCGGTGGTCGTGCCCTGCAGAGCGCCGTAAACGTAGCTTGCGCCCTTGGTGTTGGTTATCTGATCGAAGGTTTTATACTCTTCTTCCACCTTTGCCTTGTCCTCCGCGGAGATGTCGCGAATGGCGAGAACGGCAGACTTGATGTTCTTGAGCGCGCGTTTAAGCGACTCGATTTCCAGCGAGCGGCTTTCCTGATCGTACGCGTTAAGTCCCGGATACTTGGAAAGAGAGGGCTTCCACGCCTCGACGTTCTTCCTGTCGTCCTTTTCCAGCTTGTTGCGAAGCTGACGAACGGTGATCGCGTCCTGAGCGGCTTGCTCGGCGTCGTTGGTCGGGACGGAGAGAATGCCTCTGTTTACGCAGATCTCGATAAGCTCGTCGCGGTTCATGGAATCGTAAACGCCGACGGAATTATCCTTGACGGGATAGGTGGTTTCGCTTTCTTCCTCTTCGTCGTGATCGTGCTCGTCGTCTTCGGAAACGCTTATACCGCGCTCTTCGAGAATTTCGCTGCGAGCGGAAGCAATGGCGCTGTCGATAGCGTCGTACGCGCCCTGATCGATGACGTTACGAT
>JBJFAC010000275.1:0-2324 GCA_051887715.1 Candidatus Neoclostridium sp. | reverse complement strand
GCAGTAATCTCTCTTGCGCACCCAGGCTCCGTCGGGCTGTACGGCGACTGCGCGTATGCTGTACACCCATTTCTTTCTGAACGGATTATAGAAAATCGTGCTCCTGTCGAAAACGTCGGAAGTCTTGCGAAATTTGTCGAAGTGAACTCCGTCGCCGCTTACCGCCACTATTCCGAAGCTTTTTCCGCCCGGATTGCGCAGAAATAGCTTGTATTTTTCCGACTTCGGGCATTCGTAATCGATAAAAACCGTGGTGGAATCGGGGCGAAGGTACTTTATTCCGTCGTTGAACTTCTCTCCATCGTACCCTTCGTACGTCAGAATTTTGTTAGTTCCCTTTTCCACGTCCAGATCGGGGCGCTCCCAATGAATACCGTCCGAGGAAGTAGCGTAGCACATGTTTCTCAGCCAGCCGCCCTCATACCACATTTTGAAAATCTTATCCTGTTCGTCGTACCACACTCCGCCGCTTTTAGGGCAAGCGACGGGAGATTGCTCTATCTCCCACGGTTTTTCCGGGAAAAGCACGGGATTGCCGGCAAATTTCTCGGCTTTGTGATACTCGAACGCGAGATCGGTGCTCTCGATAAGAAAATCGTCGACGAACAACTGCCGACCGCGCGATACGTCGATTATCTCGGGCGGCGTTTTAAGGTACGGTACGTTGTTAAAATCGTTCCTTTCCGACGCAAAGTCGTCTTTAAGTAGAATATTGTTGTAAAGCTTCTCCATTTTCTGCTCCTTATCTTTTTGCTCCGAAAAGTACGCCTGCGCCCATAAAACCGCGGCACGCAAAAGCCCTCCAAGCGAATTTATTTTTCAATAAGATCGATAAACTTGAACTCTCTGCAATCGACAAGTCCCCTGTCGGTCAGTCTCAGCTCCGGCAGGCAGGCGAGCGACACGATGGACATAGTCATAAACGGAGAGGGCAGAGTGCAGCCCAGCTCTTTCCATGCAAGCTCGAGCGCTTTTACCTTTTCCTCCATTTCCTCCACCGGAATATCGTTCATAAGTCCCGCCACGGGGAGCTCTACCAAGCCCACTATCTTGCCGTTTTTGACCGCGACCAGACCTCCGCCGCAATCTATAAGCGTGTTTACCGCAAGCGCCATATCCGCGTCGTTAGTGCCCACCACCAGCAGATTGTGCGCGTCGTGAGCCACGGTCTGCGCAAGCGCGCCTTCCTTTATGCCGAAGCCGGTAATAAAGCCCTTGCCCACCTTACCGGTGCCGTGATGCCGCTCGAAAACGCACGCTTTCATAATATCTCTTTCCGCGTCCGCCGTAAGCTCTCCGTCCGCGGCGGTCATTTCCACCACGCGGTCTATCGTGCTCGTCTTTGCCGGAATGACCTCTATCGCGTGCACCTTGACCGTGCCCGTCGCCTCGATCCTAAAAGCGGTTTCGTCCACCTTATCCAGCCTTACCGTATGCCTGAACGCTTCGGGATAGCAAAACGCCTTTCTTTCAAAAAGCGATCTGCCGTTTTCCGCCACGAGCACTCCGTCGATAAAGACGGCGTCCACGACGCATTTTTCAAGATCGGAAATAAGCACCATATCCGCGCATTTCGAGGGCGCAATCGAGCCGAGCTCGCGACCTAAGCCGTAGCATTCGGCGGTGTTTATCGTAACCATCTGTATTGCGGTAACCGCGTCTATTCCCTCCTGCACGGCGCGCGCTACTATATGGTCGAGATGTCCGCTGCCGACCAGAGTGTGCGGATGCGAGTCGTCCGAAACGAGGCAGGCGAATCTGCTGTCCACCTCGTGTTTCGTCACCGCTTTGCCCACTTCCTCCAGATCGTGCCAAGCCGAGCCTTCGCGCAGCTGAGCGTACATTCCGCGGCGCATTTTTTCAAGCGCGGAGGTTTCGGTGGTCGATTCGTGACAGCACGAAATGCCCGCAGCGATATAGGCGTTCAGCATAGCGCCCGTTTCGGGAATGGAAAAATGTCCCGTAACCGTTTTGCCCGCCTTCAACGTTTCGCCCACGATGTCGTGAGTGTGCTTGTCCGAATATACTATGCCGGGGAAATTCATCATTTCGCCAAGACCTGCGCAGTGCTCCCACTTCATGGTTTCGGCAACGTCCTCGGGGTGCACCTCGAAGCCCGTGTCCTCGAATCCGGGTACCGCCGGAACGCACGAAGGCGTGACCATCATCGCTTTAAGAGGCGTGGCGGCGGCGTCCTTCATCATACACTTAACTCCGTCCAACCCCGTCACGTTGCAAATTTCGTGCGGATCGAAGAAAACTCCGCAGGTGCCGTGCGGTATGACCGCTCTCGCGTACTCGCCGGCAGTGAGCATAGAAGATTC
>JBJFAC010000274.1:0-2353 GCA_051887715.1 Candidatus Neoclostridium sp. | reverse complement strand
GAAAGAAGTCATTTTATTGAAAAAATAAGCAAAATCACTTCAAATTTGCCATATTTCAGTACTATGTCTGACATAGTACTATGCAAAGAACTACAGTTTCAAATCGTAATAGGCAACGAATACGAAACGCTTTCGGAAAACGAATTAAGTAAGGCGATAAATAAGTATTCAAATCTTTCTATCGTTGACTTCGACTTCGATTCTCCGCTTGTTTATTTGTCTAAATGGCTTCCGTACCAGGTTTATTGCAGCAGGTTTTATGGCAGGACGGGGTATTATCAGGTAAGCGGAGCGTACGGCTTCAGAGATCAGCTACAAGATTGTCTTGCAATGTTGTACGTTTCCCCAGAAGCGGTCAGGCAACATATTTTACGTTGTGCGGTTCATCAGTTTTCGGACGGAGACGTGATGCACTGGTGGCACGAGCCGTTTTTCGGCGTCCGCACGAGAATAATGGACGACAGGCTGTTTTTGCCTTACGTAACTTCCGAGTATATAGCGTTCACCGGCGATTGCCTTGTTCTCGGAGAGCGAATGCCGTTTTTAAAAAACGTCGTAATACCGTTAGGAGAAGAAAGCGTTTGCAAAGTTATGGAGCCGGAAGATAAGTCCGAAAGCTTGTTGGAGCATTGCAAGCGCGCTCTATTTAGCGTGTGCGACGACATTGCTCCCGACGGTCTTGTATATATGCGCGGCGGCGATTGGAACGACGGAATGAACGAAGTCGGTCGATTAGGTAAGGGTAAAAGCGTTTGGTTGTCGATGTTTCTGTATTACGCGATCGGAAAGTTTTTGAAATTTATTACTCTACCCGGCGAGAAAAAGTATTTTATTGAAAAACGTGCTTTAATTAAACGCGGCGTTGACGAATGCTTTAACGGTAAATATTTTATAAGAGCGTTAAGCGACGACGGAAGCGTAGTGGGCGACCTGGAATGCGATCAGTGCAAAATAGACTTATTAACGCAGGCTTGGGCGGCGATAAGCGGCATTTCTTCGCGCGATAAAACGCTTTCGGCATTGAATTATGCCGAGAAAATGCTTGTAGACGACGAAAACGGAATTATAAAGCTGTTGGAGCCGCCGTTTACAAAGCCCGAGAAAGTCGGTTACATCGGCGAATATCCTCCGGGCGTGCGTGAAAACGGCGGGCAGTATACGCACGCCGCCGTGTGGTTCGTATACGCATTGTACGAAACGGGACAGAACGAAAAGGCTTTCAAATATTTGAATATGCTAAGCCCGATAGAGCGATATTTGTCGTACGACGGAGAAAAATACGGTGCCGAGCCCTACGTTATAAGCGCAGACGTTTATTCGGGCGAACGGGCAGGCGAGGCGGGGTGGACCTGGTATACCGGATCTGCGGCGTGGTTGTACGTTGTGTTGATTGAAAAATTGTTGGGAATAAAAATCGAAAACGGCGTAGTTTCCTTTGCTCCGGCGCTTCCGGAAAGTATCCCATGCGCAAACGTTAAAATAAAAGTCGGCTCCGTTACTCTGAACGTTCAGATAGATAATTCGGCACTTGTAGGAGATTGGAGAATAGTGTACGGCGGAGTGCGATACAATACGAACGCGATTGACGTAAAGCTGTTGAAAAAAGACGCAACTATTATAGTTAAAAGAAGCGTCGACGCTTGAAAAATCCAAAATAATGTGCTATAATCATACTATGGATTTGTTTGATTTTGCACAAAACGATAATAATTCGGCAAAACCGCTTGCCGATCGTATGCGCCCGAAAACCTTAGCTGATTTTTACGGGCAGCAGCACTTGATTTTTCCCGGATCGTTGCTTGTCAGGGCGATAAAAGCCGATAAGCTGGGTAATTGCATATTCTGGGGACCTCCCGGAACGGGTAAAACCACGCTTGCTTCGATAATAGCCAATTCGACCAACGCCGATTTCGTAAAGCTAAATGCCGTTTCCAGCGGAGTTGCGGATGCGAAAAAGGTCATTGAAGAGGCTCGCGAAAAACTGAGAGTATTCGGCAAGAGAACATATCTGCTTTTGGACGAGTGTCACAGGTGGAATAAGGCGCAGTCGGACTGCGTTTTATCGGCGATGGAAGACGGCAGTATAATTTTCGTTGGCTCAACTACCGAAAATCCTAACCTTGCAATGACCAGAGCGATAGTCAGTCGATGCAGAATATTCGAATTGAAAGCGTTAAGCGACGCAGATATTAAAAAAGGAATTCTGCGCGCGGTTACTGATAAGCAAAACGGACTGGGCAATATCGATATTAATATCACCGACGACGCAGTCGATCACATAGTATGGAGCTGTGCCGGAGATATGAGAAAAGCCCTCGGAGCGCTGGAACTTGCGGCTTTGTCCACTCCGCCC
>JBJFAC010000273.1:0-2368 GCA_051887715.1 Candidatus Neoclostridium sp. | reverse complement strand
TCTGACGCTGGTGGACGACGCCGACATCGTGATCGGCGACAACGTAATGTGCGCTCCCAACGTCGTTATAGCGACCGCCGGTCACCCTATATTGCCGTCGCTGCGTGAAAAAGCAATGCAGTACAACATTCCCGTCCGCATCGGCTCAAACGTTTGGCTGGGCGCGGGCGTAGTGGTTTTGCCGGGCGTTACGATAGGCGACAACACGGTGATAGGAGCCGGCAGCGTCGTCACGCGCGATATTCCCGCAAACTGCGTGGCATACGGCAATCCGTGCAAAGTTGCCCGTCCCATATCCGACCACGATAAAAAATACTATTTCCGCGACAGAGAAATAGATTTCGACGTAGAATAAGCTCTTTTCGGGGCTGAGGAGGCTCAATGCCGGACACTTCAATTAAATTGTGCGACGTGGTTTTCCCCGATCCGATCATACCGGCAAGCAGAACGGTGGGCTTCGGATACGACGCGGAAAACGTAGATATAAGCAAGCTTTCCTCGCTGGTTCTGCCGGGCGTGACTATGAAGCCGGACGACCGCGAGATAGCAAGAGATTGCGCTTTGGGCGGTAACGCCGTGCTGGAAAGCGACTATTTTTCCAATCCGGGCGTGTACCGCGTTCAGGAGGAATATCTGCCGCCGCTTAAACGCAGCTACAGCCGCCGCGTATTCGCTTCGGTGTGCGGCAGCACGGTGGAAGAATACGTAAAGGTAGCGGAAATTCTCGACAGAAACGAAGCAGTCGGCTTTCTGGAGCTCGATTCGTCTTGTCGCAACCGCGAAAATTCCGGAATACGGTTCGGACAGAACGCGACCTCGCTTTATAAGATAGTAAACGAGGTAAAGTACCGCGTGCGCAAGCCTATTTTCGTAAAACTGTGCGCGCGCGTTACGAACGTGCGGGATATGGCTCAGGCGGCGCAGGACGGAGGCGCGGACGGCGTGGTAATTACGGGCACGCTTCCCGGTATGGACGTCGATCTCGTTTCCAAAAAACGCGTTTTCGAGGAAGAGTGTCGTTATTACGCGTACGCTTTGAAGCCGGTTATTCTAAACGACGTGTTCGAGGCGTTCGACGCGGTGGGGCTTATCATTGCCTCGTGCGGCGGCGTAAAAACGGCGGACGACGCGCTTAAAATGATAGCGGCAGGCGCTTCGCTCGTGCAGATAGACCAAGCCGCGATGACCGGCGGCGACGTATGCGCCAAAATATCGGCGGCGCTTCCGGAAACTATGAAAAAATACGGCGTAAAACGCATTAAAGACCTGATAGGAGCGGCTCACCGTTAAAATAGTTTAAAACGCATTGCCGTTTGCCGCGGAGAGAATAAGCCGCGCTATCCTTTTGGTCCCGTCTACGCAGGTCAGCCTTTGCATATTTCTGCAAAGGCTTTTTTGATTATTCTCCACGCTTTCGATTGCGGAAAGCAGGTTTTGCGATAAATATTCGCCGTCGGACAGCATCTCGATACAGCCTTTCTTGCAAAAATACGCCGAGTTTTCCAACTGATCGCCTCGGCTTACCCCTTTCGGCAGGGGAATACAGAGCGTGGGCTTTTTAAGAGCCATCAGCTCGAACAGCGAATTCGCTCCGCCCCTCGACACCACTATGTCGGCAAGCGCGAAATAATCGCCGATGTTGTTTATAAAGCGTTTTTCCACCCAGCCGTCGGAGCCCGTCGGACCGTTAACCGAATTTGCGCCCGTAACCAGCACCACGTCGTACCGTTTTTTCAGCGACTTTGCGTTGTCTCTCAAAGCCGCGCAGATGCTTTTCGAGCCCAGACTGCCGCCAAACGCCAGCAAAACCTTTTTATCGCCCTTAAAACCGCACTCCGCGCGCGCCGCCGAAGCGCTTCCGCAGTAAAGAGAGCGCCGTATCGGCGCGCCCACGAACTCCGCTTTTTTCTTTTTAATGCAGTCGAAGGCGGTCAGCAGACGGTCGCATTTGGGGTAGGAGAGCCGATTGGCAAGCCCGGGCGAGCAGTCGCTTTCGTGCAGAATGACGGGCGTGCGGTTTTTGGCTGCAAGCACGACGGGCAGAGCGACGTAGCCTCCTTTCGAGAAAATCACGTCGGGATTTATTTCGCGCAGAATTTTTCTCGCGCGGGTTACGGAGTCCATAAGCTTAAAAGGCACCTTGCAGGTGGACAACGAAAGTTTTCTAACCAGCTTTACGCAGGGTATCTCGTGATAAATAACGCCCGAATTTTCGGTTAGGGCTTTTTCCATACCGCCAGAGCCGATATAGTGTATTTCATTGCCCTTCAGGTAGGGCAGGATCGCAAGGTTGGGCACGACGTGTCCCGCCGTACCGCCGCCCGTCAGTACTATTCTTTTCATATAACCTCTCCTCGATATATTGTGC
>JBJFAC010000272.1:0-10687 GCA_051887715.1 Candidatus Neoclostridium sp. | reverse complement strand
ATAATATAGAAAAATATCCAACGGAGGATCTATAGTAATGGGAAAGAACAAAATGAAGGGCATTATCAGATATGCCGGATACGCGTCGATTTTGCTCGCGCTTGCGGCAATCGCTTTTATGTTTGCTCCGGCAATCGTGTATACCGCGGGTGATAACGCCTACAACTACAACGCGTTTCAGACGATGTTCGGCTACACGGAGCAGATAAAAATTGCTTTTGCGTATACCGACGTTCAGTTGTTTGATTTTTCGTTTATGAATTTTGCCGCTCTTATTGTGCTGGCAGGCGGAATAGTGTTGTCGGTTTTGAAAATACTGTTCGGCAAAAAGGCAAAGCTGTTTACGCTTATCGCAACCGCTTGCTTTATCGTTGCCGGCGTGTTCCTGTTTATGAATATAACGTTCGCCGTGCCGCACGTTCACGAGGGAACTCTCGCGTCGTACGCTCTCGATAAAAGCAATATGACGCTCGGTTGGGGCGCTATTGTCGGCGCGATCTGCGCATTGATCGCAGGCGCTTGCAAGCTTGGCGAATTGTTGCTCGACTGATTTTTTCGCGGAAGAAGCCGCAAAGAAATTAAAGCCGAAAGCGGTAAACGAATAATTTATTAACGGCAAACTATCAAAAAGATTGAAAAAACGCTCTCCTAACGATGAAATGAACCCCAAGAGTCAGACAAACTTTTTGGGTTCATAGCAAACGACGGCGAGCGTTTTTTACTGCCGTTTTTCGGTTTCCGTATAGTATCCGATTAAAATTATAGGCCGTTGGATTTCGTCCGCGGTCGATTTTTTTACGTTTGGCGACAAAAACGGTAGGCTTTTGGCTATTATGAGGGCAAATATTCCGTAAATAACTTGAAAAACGTCCGCGAATGTGGTATAATATCAGTTGGCGCGGACGCAGATCGCCAATCCGACCGCGCTTTGACGATAACGAAGGATAGCGTGACTTATGTATAAACGTTTTTTAAAGAGATTTTTGGATATTTTATTGTCGGGGCTGGCAATATTGCTGCTGGCTCTGCCTATGCTGATCGTGGCGATAATAGTCAAGATAGACTCGCCCGGACCGGTGCTGTTCAAGCAAAAGAGAGTGGGAAAGCACAAAAAGACGTTCACGATACTGAAATTCCGTTCGATGCCCGTTTCCGCGCCGCACGACACGCCCACGCACGAGCTGAAAAACGCAGATAAGATGCTAAGCCGCTGGCAGAGGTTTATCCGCGCGTCCAGCGTGGACGAGCTTCCTCAACTTTTCAATATTTTCTCGGGACAAATGTCGATAATAGGTCCGAGGCCGGCGCTTTGGAATCAGTTCGATCTGATCGAGGAACGCGATAAATACGGCGCTAACGACGTTCGACCGGGGCTGACCGGCTGGGCGCAGATCAACGGCAGGGACGAGCTGGAAATAGCCGAAAAGGCAAAGCTGGACGGCGAATACGTGCAAAAACTCAGTTTTTCGTTCGATTGTAAGTGCTTTTTCGGCACGATAGGCAAGGTGCTCCGCCGCGACGGAGTGGTGGAGGGCGGAACGGGAGCGGCGCACGAAAACGTCAACTCGGACGCCGCGCCCGACGCAATGAACGAGGCTGCCGCAACGGTAACCGTTCAGTCCGCGGACGGCGCTTCGGAAAATGCCGAACAAATCCCGACTGAAAATAACGAAAACGGCGATCATGTATCCGCAAAGTCAAAAAAAATAATGCTGGTCTGCGTGACGTCGCAAAACGTGCTCACGTTCAGACAGGAGCTCATCCGCGCGCTTCAAAGCGAGGGTTACCGCGTTTCGGTGGTGTGCTTCGACGACGCGTATCGCGACGCAATCGACAAGCTGGGCGTTGAATTTACTTCTGTGGGCGACAGCAACCGCAGTACGAACCCCTTCAAGCTGATCGCGCTCCGAAAAAAATACAAAAGCATTATGCAAAGCCAAAAGCCGGACGTAGTGTTCACGTTTGCAATGAAGCCCAACGCGCTGGGCGTTCCCGCCGCGAAAAAATCGGGCGTGAAGGAAATCTATTCGATGGTGGAGGGCGCGGGCGACGTTTTTATCAACAATTCGCTTAAATGGAAGCTCATCCGCGTTTACGTCAGTCATTTATACAAAAAGGCGTTTAAGATCAGCAAAAAGGTCATTTTCCTCAATTCCGACGACCAAAACGAATTTATCGCGCGCAAGCTCGTAAAGAAGGATAAGTGCGAAATAATAAACGGAATAGGCGTCAACGTCGAGAAATTCGCGTTCAAGCCGATGAAAAACCCGTCCACCTTCCTTATGGTTGCCAGAATGCTGAAAACAAAAGGCGTTATCGAATATTGCGAGGCGGCGCGAATGGTCAAAGCCGTGCGCCCCCAAGCCGTATTCAACTATCTGGGCGGCGAAGGAACGCTCACTTTAGGCGATATAAAGCCCTATCTCGACGACGGAAGCGTAAACTATATGGGAACGACCGACGACGTGCGTCCGTACTACGAGGATTGTACGGCGTTCGTATTGCCGTCCTACCGCGAGGGAATGCCGATGTCGGTTATGGAAGCCGAAAGCGTGGGGCGCGCCGTGATCGCCACCGACGTCAACGGTTGCAGGAGCGCCGTCCGCGACGACGAAAACGGATTCCTGATACCCAAAGGCGCGAATTGCGCTACGGAATTGGCGAATAAATGTATTTACTTTATCGATAATCCCGAAGTGGCGGCTTTTATGGGTGAAAAAAGCCGTGCGCTTGCAGAAAGGGAGTTCGACAGCAGAATAATCAACGCTCGCCTGCTTGGCATATTGAGCGGAACGGAGGCAGACGAAAAATGAGCGACGGACAAAACGTATTCGTAACCGGATATTACGGCACGGGCTCGTCGGCGGTCATCGATCTTATGAGCGAGTACGACGGCGTAGAGTGCGCTATCGGCAGAAGATACGAGCATTCCTTGTTTCTGTGCCGCGGCGGACTGTTGGATCTGTATGACAGATGCTTCGGCTCAATGACCAACCGTATGATCCGCGACAACGCCGTCAACGGCTTTATCGACGAAATGTACCGCCAGAACGACAACGATTTCGGCTGGTACGGCTCGTACAAAAAGCTGTACGGGAAAAAGTTTTCCTCTCTCGTGGACGAATTCGTAGCCGCGATCTCCGTCGAGGGAGACAAAAAGGCGATAGCGCACGGAAAAGGCGTTCGGTTTTCGCTTATCAAAGCCGTTCTCCAGCTGGGAGCGGCAGTTCTGAAAGGTTATAAAATAACCAAACTGGGCAGACAGTACGTTTACGACGGCAAAACCACGCGCTATCTGACTGCCGACGAGGAGACGTTCGTCGCCGCTGCGCAAAAGTTCACCGCCGCGTATCTGGAAATGTGCAAAACGGCGGACACTATGATTTACGATCACATAATTCTGCCAGAACAGTGCGCGTCTATGCGTAAATTCTTCCCGGACAGCAAGCTGATAATAGTCGACCGCGACGTGCGCGACGTGTATTTATCCTCGTACTACGTTTGGAATCAGACGCGTTGCGGCAAGCAGCTTGCGCCTTTCCCCGACGGCATCGACGCTTTTTGCGACGCCTGGAAGGAGGCTCACGAACGCGCGGAAAAATTTGCGGAGAACAACCCGAATATTCTTTTCGTGCAGTTCGAGGATCTTATCTACAACTACGACGCCGCCGTGAAAAAAGTAGCGGATTTCTGCGGTCTTAGCGAAAGCGTGCACTCCCGTAAGGGCAAGATACTGCAACCGGAGCGCTCGATAAAAAACACTCAGGTGTTTTTAAAGGACGAAAAATTCGCCGCGGAGTGCGAGATTTTACGGCAAAAACTGGGCAAATATTTCTACGATTTTCCGTACGCAACCGATACGGCGATCAAAGAAGTGGAAGACTTTTAATTTATGGAAAACGTAAGCTTCAGCGTAATAATTCCCGTATATAACGTGGAAAAATACCTTTCCGAGTGCGTCCGGAGCGTACTTTGTCAGCCCTACCGGAATATCGAGGTCATTCTCGTGGACGACGGCTCCACGGACGGAAGCAAAGCGATCTGCGACGAGCTTGCCCGCTCCGACGGCAGAGTTAAGGTTATTCACAAGCAAAACGGAGGCGCGGATTCGGCGAGAAAGGCGGGAGCGAAAAAGGCAAGCGGCGATTACGTCGTGTGCGTGGACGGCGACGACTGCGTTTCGGACGGCATTTTTTCGCTTTACGCCGACGCTATCGCTAAAAGCGGCGCGGACGTAGTATGTTCCGCCGCAAAGTGGAAATATCCGGACTGCGAAAAGACTGTCGCGTGCTCCGCCAAAGAGGGCGTATACGATAAAGAGCGTATAAAAAAAGAGATTTTCCCGTTCCTTATCGAAAACGAAAAGGGCGAGTATTTTTCTCCGTCGCTTTGGGCTAAGGCTTTTAAAAGAGAACCGTACGTAAAAGCTCAGCTGTCAACTCCGGACTGCGTGAAGATAGGCGAAGACAACGCCTGCACCAAGCCGATAATAGCGGCTGCAGAAAAGCTGTGCGTGATTTCGCAAAGCACGTACGTTTATCGGATAAATCCCGGCTCCGTCACGCAAAAACGTAAACCGTTCGACCTGTACGAGCCCAAGCTCGTGTGCGGGCATTTTGAAAAAACCATACCGATGACTGCGGACCTGCAGGCGCAGGTGTACAGATGCGCGGTTCATTATTTGTTTAACGCCGCCGTAACGCAGTACTACGCCGGCGACGACAAGGCGGCGAAAGCGAATATAAAAAATGCGCTCGAAGACGAATATTACGTCCGCGCCGTCAAAAACTGCCGTTTTGCTCCGTTTACGAAGGGAGCTATGGCAAAATTCGCGTTAAAAAGCAAGGCTTTTTGGCTGATCAGAGCTTATGCGAAACTAAAAACGAGGTAATTATGAAAAAAATATTGTTCGTACTAAACCACGTCGAGCCGCAGAACGGCGTTTGCAGCGTGATCAGATCGCTTTCGGGCGCGCTTTCGGAAGCGGGCTATAACGTCACCGTTATGCCGCTTTTCAGACTGGACGAAAAATACGCCGCTACATTCGATCACCGCGTAAAAGTGGTCAAGGCTTACGGTAAATATTTCCGCGGATTCGGTAAACTCGTTCGTATACTGCCGCAAAAGGCGGTGTATAAAAAGTTCGTTAAAGACGATTACGACGTCGAAGTAGCGTTTCAATGCGGCTGTTCTACTTCGATGATAGCCGCTTCTACGAATAAGAGAGCAAAAAAAATCGCTTGGATGCACGGCTACACCGAGATGGATATAAAGCGTCATCGTGCTTTCGATAAAATAGTCGCGTGTGCGAAAAGCACTGCCGAAAAGTATAAAAAAGCGTTCTCTCAGCCCGAAAAAGTGACGTATCTGTACAATCTCGTGCGAGAAGACGAACTGATCGCAAAAAAAGACGAGCCTGTCTCCGTTTGCGGACAATACCCGATAACGCTGTTATCGGTCGGCAGACTGTCTTACGAAAAAGGCTACGACCGACTGATTTCCGCCCACGCAAGACTTATGCGAGAAGGACTGAAACACAATCTTTGGATAGTGGGCGACGGTCCCGAACGCGAAAATCTGCAAAAACTGATAGATGAAAAGAAAGTAAATCAAAGCGTGACTCTCGTCGGTTTCGACGCAAATCCGTATAAATATATGGCAAAAGCGGACGCATTCGTGTGCTCGTCGAGAAGCGAAGGAATGAGCACGGTGTGCGTCGAATCCATGCTTGTGGGCACGCCGATAATCACGACGCTGGTAAACGGAGCCGAAGAGCTGACGTCCGGCGGCGCGGGAATACTCGCGGACAACGACGAGCAGTCTCTTTACGAAGCAATGAAGGACGCGCTCACGCACCCCGAAAAGCTTGCCGTATGCCGCGAAAATATCGGCAAAAAGACCGATTTGCGTTACGCCGATCGCCTTAAAGCGGTCGTGGATTTTTTTGAAAACGTTTAGTATAAGGAGTCAAAGGCGGAAAGTTTTCGTTTCCGCGGAAAAGTAAGGTCAAATGGCAAATTCGAGAACGAAAAACACGATATTGAATTCGATTTTCGGTATGTTGGGTTACATATCGGTTATCGTCGTGTCTTTCGTGCTCCGGAAAGTGCTTGCCGAAACGCTCGGCGCAGAGTATCTGGGGCTTATAAGCCTGTACACGAACATCGTTTCCTTCCTGTCGTTGACCGAGCTGGGACTTTCCACCGCGATTATTTATTTTCTGTACAAGCCTGTCAGCGTGAACGACGAAGGCAAAATACGCGCGTATCTGTCCTTCTACAAAAAAGTGTATTTCGTGATCGCCGCGGTCATAATGCTATTGGGCGCGGCGCTGATATTCGTCGTTCCGTTCGTCGCCAACACGACGGTGGAGATGAAAAAAGTACAGTTCTATTTCATATTGTACGTTTTCAACACGGCGGTCAGCTATCTGATAGCTTATAAAAAGTGCATAATATACGCCGATCAGCGTTCGCGCGTGATATCGGTTTGCCACGCCGTCACGAAAATAGCGTTCACGGGATTGCAGATAGCGGTGTTGCTGCTTACGAAAAGCTTTTTCGGCTTTATCGTGCTTATGATAGCCTGTACTATCGCGGACAACCTGTCCTGCGCGATCTATGCCGACAGAAAATATCCGTTTATAAAGAAAAAATCCGACGAAAAGCTGTCGAAAGACGAGCTTCGCGAAATATACCGTAAGATGCTGCCCATCGCTCTTCAAAGCCTTGCCGGCTACGTCGTTACGTCCACCGACAGCCTTATAATTTCGGCGTCGTATCTGGGCACGGTGATAGTGGGCTACTATTCCAACTATACGCTGGTGTCGTCCACGCTCAAATCGCTGTACGGACAGGTTTTTTCGGCTTTCACGACAAGCTTCGGCAATCTTTCGGTTACCGAGAAAAAAGAGACCGCGTTCGACGTGTACGAAAAATCGGTGTACGCGGCGTTTTGTATGACCTGCTGCATGACGGCGTGTTTTTTCGCGCTCATCAATCCGTTCGTCCGGCTGTGCTTCGGAGCGGATTATGTTCTGGGTGTGGAAATAGCCGCGCTGGTTTGCGCAAGCTTTTACGTCACCGCAATGAACGTGCCGGCGGTATCGGTTCAAAACGCGCTGGGACTGCATTCCAAGGACGCGTGGGTAATGCTGGTTCAGGGCGCGCTCAATCTGGTTTTGTCGCTCGTACTGCTGAATTACATCGGGCTTGCCGGCGTTATCGTAGGCACCATAGCCTCCACGCTTTTGTGCCCGTTTTTCTCGAAGGACTACGTTATCTGCAAGCATTTCTTCGGGAAAAGTCCGGTAAAAATTTATTTGTGGCAGCTTTACTACGCGGTAATAACGGCGGGCGCGTCCGCTCTTTGTTATTTCGTATGCAACGTATGGTTGAACCTCGGCGGCTGGGGAGGGCTTATACTGTGCGGCGTGATCGCGTTACTTACCTCTATGGCGATCGCAGTAGCCTTCACGTTCTTTACGGATAAGTTCCGCTACGTAGCCGGGCTTGCCGCAAGACTTATTAAACGACGCAAAAAAGGAGAATGATATGGACGATAAACTGCTTGAAAGAATACACGCGATCTCGCTTGAAATTCTGGAGGCGCTGGATAAGGCTCTTCGCGTTAACGGCATAGAATATACAGCGGCGTACGGCACTATGCTGGGAGCCGTCCGTCACGGCGGCTTTATCCCGTGGGACGACGACATCGACCTTATTATGACCAAGGAAAACTACGATAAATTTCTTGCCGTCTGCGACGATATTTTGCCCGATTATTACAAGGTCGAGCGCGCCGAGGTCAATCCCGAATACCCGTTTCCCTTTGCGAAGGTAGTCGATACGAGAACGACCTTTGTCGAGGCGGATTTTAAAAAGCTCGACTACTACAAGGGCATTTCGGTGGACGTTTTTCCCGCTTACCGCGTGCGTGACGACGAAAAAGTTATCAAATCGATAGCGCGCAAAAACAGAATCAACGCGATTTTCCGTTCGGCGTACGACGGGAGCATAATATCGCGCTGTCACGGGCTTAAAAAAGCGTGTATGGCGCTCGTGCACGTCGCGGCAAAATGCGTCGGACTGCAAAAGCTGAATATGAAGATGAAAAAAAGAATGGAGCGCGAGCACGCAAAAGGCGGTGCGCTCACGATGGTGGAATACGCTTTTACGCGCACCGCGCCGTATTCCGTTTACGAAAATCTGCGCGATTATGCGTTCGACGGGCTGACCGTCCGCGGAGTGACCGACTACGACGTCTATCTGACCGCCGAGTTCGGCGACTATATGACTTTGCCGCCCTTGGATAAGCGCGAGTGCCACGTGGACAAGACCTCGCACATAGATCTGGACAAACCTTGCCGGAAGGCGGAGCAAAAACTAAAAGAGGAAGATTTATGAAAAATTTTGCCGTAGGTCCGGTAACTTCGGATCAAAATATTCTCGATCTGGGAGCCGAGCAGGTGCCCTATTTCCGCACGCCGGAGTTTTCCGCGGTAATGCTGGAAAACGAAAGGCTGATGCTGAAATTCATAAAAGCGCCCAAGGGCAGTCGCGCCGTATTTCTCACCGGCTCCGGAACGGCGGCGATGGAAGCGGCTGTGATCAATTCGCTTACCTCCTCCGACAAAGCGCTGGTAATAGACGGAGGTTCGTTCGGTCACCGTTTTTGCGAAATACTGTCCGTTCACGGTATTCCGTTCGACAGAATAGCGTTGAACGTCGGCGAGGGGCTTAGCGCGGAAAGACTGAACGAATACGACGGAAAGGACTACACGGCGCTGCTTATAAACGGCTGCGAAACGTCCACCGGCGTGGGCTACGACGTCAAAGCCGTGGGTGAATTCTGCAAAAGGAACGCTTTGTTCTATATTCTGGACGCCGTCAGTATGTTTATAGCCGATCCCGTCGATATGGCGGATATAGGAGCGGACGTGGTTATAACCGGCTCGCAGAAGGCGCTTGCCTGTCCGCCGGGCGTTTCCGTCGCGGCACTCTCACCGAGGGCGGTAAGGCGCGCTACGGAGATAAACCCGGGCTGTATGTATCTCAGCTTTGCGCTTGCGCTGAAAAACGGCGAGCGCGGTCAAACGCCTTTCACGCCGGCAGTGGGCATACTTTTACAGATAAACGCGCGTCTTAAACAAATAGACGAGCAGGGCGGAATAGAGGCGGAAACGGCAAAAATCGCCGCTCTTGCCGCGTATTTCCGCGAAAAGATAAGGAAGTTCCCGTTCGAGTTCGTAACGGATTCGCCCTCGAACGCCGTCACGCCGCTGCATCCGACCACCGCTTCCGCTTATAAAATATTCACGGTTTTGAAGGACGAATACGGCATCTGGATATGCCCTAACGGAGGCGAGCTGAAAGACAGTATCTTCCGCGTCGGGCACATCGGCGCACTGAAAAAAGAGGATTACGACTGTCTTATCGCGGCGTTCGGCGATTTGAAGTCGCGCGGGATCATCTGATCGGAGGTAAAAATGATAAAGGTAATAACGTACGGCACGTTCGACGTGCTGCACGAAGGGCATATAAGACTGCTGAAGCGCGCGAAAGCGCTGGGCGACTATCTGATAGTGGGCGTAACGGGCGACGATTTCGACCTCAGCCGCGGAAAAATCAACAACCGTCAATCGCTTTCCGACAGAATAAAGGCGGTGCGCGATACCGGAATTGCCGACGAAATAATAGTCGAGGAATACGACGGGCAGAAAATCGACGACATACGCAAGTACGGCGTGGACGTATTCACGGTCGGCTCGGATTGGGAGGGCAAGTTCGACTATCTGGGCGACTACTGCAAGGTGGTTTATCTGCCGCGTACCGAGGGCGTCAGTAGTACAGATATACGCACCAAAAGTCGTATGCTGAAAATAGGCGTCGTGGGCGAAGTGCAGTTTATTAAAAAATATATAAGAGAGAGCACGTTCGTCAACGGGTGCGTAATAGCCGCCGCCTGCTCGTCGGACGAGGAATTTCTTTCCCAGCTGGACGTGCCCTTCAAAACCGACGACTACGACCTGCTGCTCGATCGGGTGGACGCGGTGTACGTTGCTTCGCACCCGTCGCTCCACTACGGGCAGATAGTGAAGGCGATAGAAAAGGGCAAGCACGTTTTGTGCGAAAGCCCGATAGCGCTTTCCGCCGAAGAGTGCGACAAGGCGTTTGCGCTCGCCGAGGAAAAGGGCGTTATTCTCGCCGACGCTATCAAAACCGCTTATTCCACGGCGTACACGCGTATGCTGCTGCTGGTAAAAAGCGGCGCGGTGGGCAAGGTGGTTTCCGTGGACGCGACCTGCACGTCGCTTACCGAAATAGAGGACGATCCGGCATATTTCGGCAAGAACTGGAACTGCTCGTGCGCCTGGGCTCCGACGGCATTATTGCCGGTATTTCAGCTTTTGGGCACGAACTACGTCGGTCGGCATATTACGTCGCTGTTCGCGGATAAGGAAAAGACGTTCGACCGTTTTTCCAAAACCGATTTCGTATACGACGGAGCGGTGGCAAGCGTTAAGGTGGGTAACGGCGTCAAAAGCGAGGGCGAGCTGGTAATTTCGGGCACGAAGGGCTACGTTTACGTCCCCGCGCCCTGGTGGAAAACCGATTACTTCGAGGTGCGGTATGAAAACGCCACCGAAAACAAACGCTATTTTTACCAGCTGGACGGCGAAGGCATA
>JBJFAC010000271.1:0-2384 GCA_051887715.1 Candidatus Neoclostridium sp. | reverse complement strand
AATCAACTGCGGCAAAGCGGGTGTTAAATGCATCTGCTACAATTTTATGCCCGTGTTCGACTGGTTCCGCACCGATCTCAATTACGTTCACGACGACGGCTCGAATTCGCTCGCGTATAAAGAGGAAGACTTCAAAAAGCTGGACAAGCACAATCTGCGCCTGCCCGGCTGGGACGAAAGCTACTCTTCCGGTCAGCTCGGCGCTCTTTTGAAGGAGTACGAGGGCATGACGCACGAAAAGCTGTTTGAAAATCTCGTCTATTTCCTGAATGCGATAATGCCGGCGTGCGACAGCGCCGACGTCGATATGGCTATTCACCCCGACGATCCGCCGTGGGACATATTCGGACTGCCCCGCATAGTGGGAAGAGAAGAGGACTACGACAGACTTTTCGCCGCGGTTCCGAACAAGCACAACGGAATAACCTTCTGCACGGGAAGTCTGGGCGCAGGCTCTTTCAACGATCTGCCGAAAATGGCGGCAAAGTACGCAAAACGCATTTATTTTGCGCATCTCCGCCAACTGAAATTCACGTCAAAAACCGATTTTTACGAAAACGGACATATGACCGAATGCGGCAACGTAGACGTGTACGCGATAGTAAAAGCGCTTGAAAACAACGGTTTTAACGGCTACGTCCGCCCCGACCACGGCAGAAACGTGTGGGGAGAAAACGCAAAACCGGGCTACGGCTTGTACGACAGAGCAATGGGCGCGTGCTACCTGTCCGGACTGTTCGAGGCGGTAAGAAAAGATCTAAAAGGAGAATAATATGGTACCTTTCAAAGTTGATTTAAGCAATAAAGTGGTTGCAATAACGGGAGCGGGCGGCGTGCTTATGCGCGAATTTGCCCGCGCTATGGCGGAATGCGGAGCAAAAGTCGCTTTGCTTGACGTAAACGAGCAGGCGGCGAATGAGGTTGCGGCGCAGATAGGCGAAAACGCGCTCGCCGTCAAAACCGACTGTCTGGACAAGACCTCGGTGGCAAATGCGAAAGAGATAATAAACCGTAAGTGGGGCAAGGTCAATTTTCTCGTCAACGGAGCGGGCGGCAATAATCCGAAAGCCACGTGCGACAACGAATATATGGCGCAGGATCTGCCTGCCGAGACCAAAAGCTTCTTCGATCTGGACGAAAAAGGGCTCAGATTCGTGTTCGACCTCAATATCACTTCGGCGTTTCTGGTAACGCAGGTTTTTGCCGCTGATATGATAGAGACGGGCGGAGATATAATCAATATTTCGTCGATGAACGCGTTCAGACCGCTTACTAAAATACCGGCATATTCGGCGGCGAAAGCAGGCATAAGCAATTTTACGCAGTGGCTTGCCGTGCATTTCGCGCCCTGCAATATCCGCGTAAACGCGATCGCGCCCGGATTTTTCGTTACCAATCAGAATCGCGCGCTGCTGTTCGATAAAGACGGTAATCCTACTCCGCGAACGGGTAAAATACTTGCGGGCACTCCGATGAAAAGATTCGGCGAGGCAAGCGAGCTTATCGGAGCGCTGTTGTTCCTTGCCGATCGCAATTCCAGCGGCTTTATCACGGGAGTGATTCTTCCCGTGGACGGCGGCTTTAACGCATACAGCGGCGTATAAGCGAATTTCGTTGACAAAATCGCAGGCAGATAGTATAATATCCCTATGAAACTGCTTCGACACTTAAAAACCATCACAAAGCACAGGCACCTGGTTATGCGCCTGTGCTTTCGCGTGGGAATAGGCGCTCAGGGACTAAAGCACGACTTGTCTAAATACTCGTTTACGGAGCTGAAAACGGGCGCGCGTTATTACGTCGGCACCCGCAGTCCCAACTCGCTCGAACGCGAGGAAAAAGGCTGCTCCGAGGCGTGGTTGCACCACAAAGGCAGAAACAAGCACCATTTCGAGTACTGGTACGACTATTCCTCCAAAGAAAAAAGGTACGTGCCCGTACCGATGCCGGAGCGCTATCTTTTGGAAAGCTTTTGCGACCGTATTGCCGCAAGCAAGGTGTACAAAGGCGAAAATTACGTCGATTCGTCGCCGCTCGAGTATTTTATTGTCAAAAACGACGGCGCTCTGATGCACCCCGAAAGCGCAAAAACGCTGGAGGAGTGGCTCAGGCTGCTTGCCGAAAAGGGAGAAAAAGCCGCGCTGAAAGAACTGAAAGTGCGCCACAGACAGTTCGTAAAAAACGAACGCCAAGAAAAACGCAAAGCAAAAAATAAATAATTTTTTTCGTCGCCCTTCTCGTCGGACGGCGTTTTTTTACGTCTACTCTGCAAAAAACGCTAAAAAACGCTCGTTTTTCACGGAGAAACGCAAAGTGGGAGAAACAACGTAAAAAATTTTAAAAAAGTATGTAAAAACGCTTGACAAGGGTGGGGAGAATATGAT
>JBJFAC010000270.1:0-10808 GCA_051887715.1 Candidatus Neoclostridium sp. | reverse complement strand
CGTTTTGGGCGCGGCCATGGAAGTAGCGTCCGGAATGACGTTGGGCGAATATTTTCTTTCGGGCGCGCCGTAAAAGGCCACTTCGCTGCCTCTGTCGCGCAGATATTCGAGATAGCGCACGTCGTCGCGACCTATTTTTTTGCCGTAATACAGGTTGCCCACGGTGCCGAACCGCGTTATTTGAATTACGTAGCTCGTGTTGTTGCTTTCAAGATAAAAAAGCTTGTTGTTTTCGTCAAATGCGATTGCCATAAGTACTCTCCGTTTTTTCTTTTACGATAATTCTACCGTCCTGTCAAATTATACCATAAAGAAAAAAAGTTTTCAATCTTTTTTCCGACAAAACGCATAATTTTTTAATTGACGCGCATTATATGAGTGCAAGGCGGACGACGAAGTCTTCCTTGCAGAGAGGAAGATTATCTTATCCGCCCGCAAAAATCGCGTCTTTATCTACCTTTCGCCCGCACGGACGAAAAAGCGCGAATTACTCGATCGACGACGATAAAGTCGATGAAATAAGGAAGGCGATAACGATTAAGCCGAAACAGACTTAAAAACGTTTTTGCCAAACATAATTCCTTTAACGCGAACGGCGAAAGCTATTTTTCTTCCTCCTTAATATAGGCGTCCGGAGGCGGTGTTGCCACGGGCGCTGTTTTTATGTAAAAATACGAGTACTATGTCACGCATAGTACTCGTTTAAGCCGTTTTTCACTTAATTCAGCCCGTTTTTACCAAAAAATCGCATTTATCGTTTTTGTCCGAGCGCAATTTTCGACGCCGTTATCAGATTAAAAAGTTCTGCCCCGCGGAACGAGCGCAGATCGATTCCCGTAATTTCTTCTATTTTATTTAGCCTGCTTTGCAACGTATTGCGGTGCAAAAACAGCTTTTTAGCCGTTTCGTTGGCGTTAAGATCGCAGTCGAAAAACGTCTCGGCGGTTTCTTGCAGACAGTCGGACAAGGAGTACTCTCCCTTCTCCGAAGACAGGTATTCCAAAAACGCTAAAAGGTCTTTTTCGGGCACCTTGCGCATTAAGTCGACGAGAGCACAGTCGCTGTAATGCCTGACCGAGCCGCCGTTCAGCCGTAGCGCCGCAAGCGTTCTGGAATACGCCGACATTATCCCGTCCGAGCCGCACGCAAAGCCGCCCGAACAAACGGTAAGATCGATTTTTCTGTCGCCCGTAATTCCGTCGTGCAAAACGCGGGCAAGCTCTTCGCTTCTGTCGTACGAGCCGTCGCAGAATTTAAGATACAGCGCGGAATTCAAGTCGCATCTGACCAGAATATCTTCCTTGCCGGACAGAGCCTCCACGTACGAAAACAGTTCGTTCCACTTATCCGGATCGGTGGTAAGCAAAAGTTCCGCCATATACTTCTTTCCGGAAATGCGTTTATCGAGCCCTACTATTTCTTCCGGAGTGGCTACTCCGCTTATAAGCCTGTATATGACCGTTTCCGCGTCGTCCGAGCCCTCCTTTTCGGTATCTGCAAAGTATGCGCGAATGAGCGCTATAACCGCTTTATCGGCGTCCTTCGGAACGGACAGCGTTCTTTTTTTGCCCTCGCATACCACGGTGAACGTAGAAACGTCGCCGTCACTGCCGTTTGCGTATTCGTCCGCACGTTTTACGTCTACGCCGCTGACCTGTCTTAAATGCAGTATTTTATCGGATAAAACGCTCATTTTTCCTCCAAAGCGAAATATTTTTCACCTTCGTTTTCGATTTTTGCAGCGCCGAGCGTCATTTCGGTCAACATTGCGACGGCTTTTTTATCGTCGCCGCAGGCAATGGTTGCCGAAACGTCGCTTCCGTACTCCACGGACACTGTTTCGCCGACGTTTTTTATCGCCGCCGATATTTTTTTATAGGTCGAATAGTCGGTGTTCAAGCGCAAAAGCGTTTTGCGGACGTAACCGATCGTTCCCGCTTTTTTTACTACTCCTGCCGCCGAGTCGCTGTAAGCGCGCGTCAGTCCGCCCGCGCCCAGCAGTATTCCTCCGAAATAACGGACCACGGCTATCAGACTCTTTTTAAGTCCGTTCTTTTTTATGACGTCCAGAATGGGCTTTCCCGCCGTTCCGCTAGGTTCTCCGTCGTCCGAAAACCGCGCGACGTTGCCCTTCTCGTCGGAAACGAAGGCATAACAAACGTGGCGCGCGTCGTAATGCTTTTTTCTGATCGCCGCCAGTTTTTCCGTCGCGTCCGCCTCGTCCTCTATCGGAAAAGAGTACGCCAGAAATTCGGACCGTTTTATTTCGAGCGTGAACACGCCCTCTTTTATCGCCGTATACGTTTCTATCAACTCAGTTTAACGTTCACGTGTACTTTCTTGCCCTTGTGAAGCACGAAAGAGCTGTTTGCCGTGCATTCTTTTACGGTTGCGCGCGAAGAGGGAACCTTTACCTCGTCCACCTTTACTCCGCCTCCGTCGATAAGACGACGGGCTTCGCTCTTACTTGCCGCAACCCCCGCAAGGAACATAACGTCAGCGATAAGCGTGTCGCCGTCTGCGTTTATTTCCACCGTGGGCATATCCTCCGCGTTTCCGCCGAACGCCGCAAGCGCCTGTTTTTCCGCCTCTTTGGCTTTCTGCTCGCCGTGGACCAGCTTGGTAACCTCGTAAGCAAGGCGTTTTTTAGCCTCGTTGATGCGCTCGTCCTTATACTTACACAGCTCGGCGATTTCTTCGAGATCCATAAAGGTGAGCAGCTTCATACATTCTTCCACCTTTGCGTCCTCGACCGAACGGAAGTACTGATAAAAATCGTAAACCGAGCACTTGTTTTCGTCCAGCCACAGCGCGCCCTTTTGCGTTTTTCCCATTTTTTTGCCGTCCGAGGTCAAAAGCAACGTGCACGTCATACAGAACGCGTCCTGCTGCTTCTTTCTTCTGATCAGATCTACGCCGGCAAGCATATTGGACCACTGGTCGTCGCCGCCCAATTCAAGTTTGCAGCCGTACAGATCGTTCAACTTAAGAAAATCGTAGCCCTGCATAAGCATATAGTTAAATTCAAGGAAGGTCAGCCCTTTCTCCATTCTTTGCTTATAACATTCGGCGGTAAGCATCTTGTTGACGGAGAAATAAGCGCCTATATCGCGCAGAAAGTCGACGTAGTTCAGCTTTAACAGCCAATCGGCGTTATTTGCGATAATAGCCGCGTTTTCGCCCTCGAAGTCGATAAAACGCGCCATCTGATTTTTAAAGCACTCCACGTTGTTTTCAATGGTCTCGCGAGTCATCATCGTGCGCATATCCGATCTTCCCGAAGGATCGCCCACCATACCCGTGCCGCCGCCGAACAACGCAATCGGCGTGTGTCCGTACTTTTGCATCCACGCCATCGCCATTATGGGGATATAATGTCCTATATGCAGGCTGTCGGCGGTGGGATCGAAGCCCACGTAAAACTTTACTTTCTCTTCCGACAGCATTTTGTACAGGTCTTCGTCGTAGATGGTCTGCTTTATAAAGCCTCTCTCTTTCAGCACGTCGTATACGTTTTTCATTTTATTTTCTCCTTTGAGCCGTAAATCCGGCTTGTTTTCATAGTTTTACCGTTTGATAGTCGTCTCCGAGCAAGTCGGAGCGCGAGTATTGCGCGTCGCCCGTGACGTATATCTTTCCCTGTCTCGTCACGACTATCGAGCACAGCGCGTTTTCTTTGAGTTTTTCGGTTCTTTGCTCCTGCTCGTAGGTAGCCAAAGCGTAATCGCAAAGCGCCTGAGCGTCGGCGGCATATTTTGCTACGACTGCCGCGTACACGACGTAATCGCTTTTATTACGGTACGAGCCGTCCTCCGTTTTTATTATCGTGGCAGGTATTCCGCTTTTGCAGTCTATTACTCCGCCGACGAATAAATCCCCGACAGCGCCCGATCCGCAGGCGACGTCGAGAGTCGCTATTGCATAGCCTCCCGGGACTACTACTTCCATCAGCTCGCGACCGTCCTCAAGCCGCGCCGAATAGCTCCATTTTCCGTCGGAACGGTTGCCTTTGCCGTCGAATACGGCGACGAAACGGGTGGCTATCGATATGCCCGTCAAGCCGTAGCGCCGCGCCTTTTCCACGGCGCAATCGAGAGCGTAACCGCTTGACATACGCTCGAACGACAGACGGGTGTGCGGTTTTACTATCGAGCCGTCCTTTTCCGGATAGACGTTTTTCGTCAGATAATATTCGCCGCCCGACACCTTTTCGCCGATCAGCAACGGATTGGATACTCCTAACGTTTCTATCGCGATTAAATCGTCGTCGGGAACGGTCGGGCCGCGCCACAGCGAGTACAATCCGAACGAACAAGCGTTGAATTTGCCGTCGGTCAGCGCGTACAACCGCTTGGCTTTAAGCGTTGCGTCGTAAACGCGGCGGTTTACCCGTGCGGAAAGGTACTTTTCGCGCTCGCCCAGAATATTGTATTCGCCTTCCGTTATTTCTCCCTCCGGAGCGTTGAAACGGACCAAGCTGTCGTTATCGGAAGAAAGCGACGTAATTACGTCGGAAACGGTTAAAAGGCTTTCCTTGTGCGCCTTTTCGACCTGTTCCGCGTCTTTTCCGATCAACGTGAAGCTGACAAAAGTACTTGCCGTATCGTCGTCGAAACGAAAGGCTTTTTGCGCGTCGCACGCCGACAGGGACGAGACAAGCAAAACGCAAGCGATAAAATACGCCGCTTTGTTCAGAAATTTTCGCAATTTACCGTTCTCCGCATTTTCCGATACGATAAGTATACCGCGTTTCGGCGTTTTTTGCAACCGAATAGCGGCTGTTTTTTACAAAACCGACCGATAAAGAAAAAATGCCGACGAAATCTTTGCCGGTATTTTTCCGCTTGCGCCGATATTTCTCACCAAGGCGCGGTTTTTCGTTCGTTTCGGCGTTACCGCATCCGGCGACGCACAACGCCTTTTTGGCGGCTCAATATAAAAGCGTTCCTCTTTTCGGCACGTTGAAGGCGCTCTGATCGCAGCCTTTGATATAAAATCCGTCGTTTTCCGTGTTGTCGGAAATGAGATATATCCGTTTATCCTTCCATATCCCGGCACATTCTCCGGCGAAAAAGCGGCTGGTGATCATATGCTCGGCAAGAGAATCGTTTACGTATACCAGCGCGCCGTAGTAGTTTCCGCTTCCGAACAGCGTTTTTAAAGACGCCATAATTCTTCTGCATTGATAATCGTTGGACTTGGTCAGCGAGTGTCCCTCGCAGTGACTGCACTTATCGAGCAATACCGTTGAGATCTCGCGCCCCTGCTTTTTGCGGGTTATCTCCACCAAGCCGAGCGAGGTCATATCCACCACTCTGGTTTTTGCGCGATCCCAGAATACGGCTTTACGCAGTTCTTCCAGAAGCGCCTCGCGATTTGCCTCGTCCTGCATATCGATGAAATCGACGACTATTATTCCTCCTATGTTCCGTAGTCGGATCTGACGCGCTATCTCGCGAGCGGCCTCCAGATTGGTGTTGAACACGGTCATTTCGTGATTTTCCGTGCCGGAATATTTTGCGGTGTTGACGTCGATCACGGTGAGCGCTTCGGTGTAGTCGAACACGAGCGAGCCGCCCGAAGGCAGCATTACCTTGGGCGACAGAATGGCGTCCACCTGACTGAGCACGTTATATTCGGCGAACATATCGCCGGGTTTATCGTAATATCTTATTCTTTCGGACAGCTTGGGCTGAGTTTTGCTTGCGCTTTCGGCAATTCTTTGACAGGTTGCGCGGTCGTTGCAGATTATCGCCTCTATATCGTCGTTGAACATATCGCGAATAGAACGGTAGATAAGATCTCCGTCGGAGTATATCTCCGCAATGCCCATTTTCCGATCGTAATCGGTTTTGATGCGCTGCCACAGCGCTTCCAGCCTTTTGACTTCGCTTATTATTTCGTTCTTTTTGGCTTCCTTGCACACGGTGCGGGCAATCAGTCCGCCGCCCTCCGGCTTGATCTTAGTCAGCAGTTGCGTAAGTCTTTAGCGAGTGGGCTCGTCGGTTATTTTATTCGACACGCCGACGAAGTCGATCGTGGGAGTCATTACGACGAATCTGCCCGGAAGCGAAATGTTGGTCGTCAGACGCGCGCCTTTTAACTGAGTGGGCTCTTTGGTCGCCTGAACCATGACGTAATCTCCGGCGCTAAAGCTGAGCTTTCCAGGAATAACGCCCGCCTGCGATATTATCGTGCGGTGCGCCAAAATTTCGTCAACAGACAAAAAGCCGTTCTTCCCGCTGCCGAAATCGACGAATGCCGATTGCAGTCCGGCGAGAATATTAACGACTTTACCTTTATAAATATTACCCGTGACGCCCGTGGAATCGGCATATTCGACGTAGTATTCCTTGAGCTCGCCGCCGCTGAGCAGCGCGACGGATACGATGTACGACTGCACGTCCACGAGAATAAAAGACGATTTCATTATATTACCGCATCATAAGTTATTTGCGCGCACGATAGCACTGAAATAGTATACCATAATTTTGCAAGTAAATCAACCAAAAAAGCCGTTTTTTTCGTTCGTTTTGCGTTTTTTATAGCTTTTAAGCTCACAGACCGGGCTTTTTCCGCTTATTTCCGAAGCGGCTACAAAATCTCTCTCGGTCAGAAACACGCCGCTTTCCATAACGCGCATTACTCCGTAATATTCGCCCCTTAACTTTTTCCTAACTACGCTTACTTTGCTTTTTTCGCTTATCGCGAACAATCGGATAGGAAGTACGCTTTTGAACTTTTCATCGCGGAACGCCGAATCGTAAATTTTGCAGAACACGTCGGCGTCTTTGTTTTTAACCGCGCCGGTAATAACGAACCAGACGGCAAGCAGCGCCGTTACGTCCACGCAATATCCGAGTCGGAAAACGAAAAGCGCGCCGAGCGCGAGCGCGGAAACAACGGACGCGGTTATTCGGAAAAACTTTGCGTGCTTTCTCTTCCTCGTCAGAGCGAAAAGCACTCTGCCGCCGTCCAACGGATAAGCGGGAAGCAGATTGAAGGCAAAAAGCGCAGCGTTGGCTTTGAAAAAGTCAGCGGTAAAAAAGTACGTATCGGGAAAAAGCCACCACACTCCGGCGAGAAAAACGCAGACGGCGAGATTTATAAGCGGTCCGGCAAGCGCGATTTTTATTTCGTCGGAAGGTTTGACAACTTCTTCGTCAAGCGACAGTTTTGCGCCCATCGCGCCCAAGTCCAGGCTTCTTAAAGCGTACCCCAAACCGTTCGCCCTTGCCGCGTGAGCAAGCTCGTGCAAAGCGAGCGCGCATAAGTAGCATATAAACAAATATATCCTGCCGCCGAGCGCGAAAAACGCTCCGCTGATCAGTATCGACGGAGATATTTTAATTTTCATTTTTTTGCGTAGAAAGCGCGGCTATTACGGTTTGCACTCCGTCGCTTTTCCGAACCGCAATCGAAAAGCACAAGGCGACGCACAGGCAGACGACGGCAAAGAAAACGTAAGCGCGGCGGCTTTTATCTTTTCTTTTTGGTCCGCTTTGCAGTATTACGACGTTTTTTTGCCTTACGGGCACTTTATTCATTCCGAAATATTTGTCCATACGCTATTTTATTTTAACCCGTGCGCGTTTATTCGCTAAACGTATTTTCCCGTACCGATAAACCGATCGGTGACTGCCCGAAGATTAAAAACGTATTCCCCGTCGTGCGTTACGTCAACGAACACGGTCAGGTTTTCGCGCGACAGATACATATAATTCGTCAGCAGTTTATACAGCTCTGCCTGCATAATGCCGAGCGTTCGTTCTATATCGCTCATTTTTGCGCGAGTCACTTTTCTTATTCGCTCTTCAGCCCTTCGCTCCTGCATTTTTACCTCCTACAGATGCTTCTTAAGCGCGCGTTTTATACCGCCGAATATTCCGCGGAATTCCTGCGTGCAATCGAATGCGTTTTCAGTTCCGTAAACCAGATTACGGCACAGCATCTGCATTGCGCGACTGCCCGCTCCGTCGCTTCTCAACCGCTCTCCCGATGCCGACAAGCCGTTTATTTCGTCGTTTTCCGGCACTATTCCGCAAAGAGGAACGCCGAGAGCGGAACGGATGTCCTCGGGCGAAGCCATATCTCCGTCCACTACCATATCTCCTCTCACGCGGTTGACGATAAGGCGTGCGGGCATACGATAGGACGACAGTATGCTTATGACCTTGCCGGCGTCTCTCACAGCGGAAACGTGCGGAGTGGTCACCACGAGCGCCTCGTTAGCCGCGGTTACCGCGCGGTGAAAACCCAGCTCGATGCCTGCCGGACAGTCGATAAGAACGTACTCGAAGGCGTCGAGCGATCTTATTACCGAGCGCAGTTTTTCTCCGCTGATCTCGTTGGTGCGGTAACCGCGCACGGACGGCATTATCATAAGGTTAGCGTTGCCCTCGTCCTCGACGAGCGCCTGACAAGGGCGACACCTGTTTTCCGCCACGTCCGCTATATCGAATACTATTTTGTCCTCAACGCACATCAGTACGTCCAGATTGTTCAGTCCCATATCGGTGTCAACCAGCAACGTTTTTATGCCCATTGCGCTTAAACACCTGCCTATACCCAGCGTGATCGACGTTTTACCCACGCCACCCTTGCCGGAAGTTATTACTATTACTCTCGACATTTCAGCCTCCCGTTGTCTTCCACTCGATTATAACGCGGCGGGGCAATAAAAAAACAGCCGTTTATGTCGCATAAGGCTGTTTTCTGTCGTGTGTTTTTATATTCTAACGTTGTCAGGTTCTTAGTATTTTATTCAGCAGTTCGCGGTTTCCGAGTAATTTTCCTCCGCCGATGCAAGCCGAATAATCCGGACTTTGCGAAACGTGCACGTCTATGTCGAGCGCTTTTTTCATCACCCTTTCCAGTCCCAGAATTTTAGACGCTCCGCCCGTGACGAAAACGCCCTTTTCGCTGAGATCGGCGGCAAACGATTTGGGACAGGTTATTATCACGTCGCGCACCGCTTCCGCCACTTTGCTGTAATAGGGCATAAGCGCCTCGTAAACGTCGGTGGCGTATACCGTGCAGGTAGCCGGAACCAGCGTTTTGGAGTTGACTCCCTTTATTTCCATTCCGGCGTTGTCGTTCGGATACAGGCTGCCGACGTCTTCCTTTATCTTTTTTGCAAGCGCTTTACTTATCCTGAGCCCGTATTTTCCGACCACGTAATCGCAAATAGCCGCGTCCATCATATCACCGCCGATGCTGACCGAACAGCCGGTTATTATTCCGCAAAGGCTGACGAGCGCGATTTCGGTTGATCCGCCGCCTATGTTGACCACGAGATTGCCCGAAGCCGCGTCCACCGGCAGATTCATCGAAAGAGCGGACAGCATTACGTTGTCCACCATATCGACCGAAGCAATACCGGCTTCGTAGCACACGTCGCCGTACTGCTTGCGTTCCTCTACCGATAAGCCCGTGGGCACCGCCATTATCGCGTTTACGCGCGTGAACAGGCTTTTTTCGACGTTTATTTTATTAAGATATTGTCCCAGCATCATAGTAGCCGCCGCGGGATCGGATATGTAACCGCCGTGAACGGGGCGCACTATCGTGGTGTTGTCGGGCGCTTTTCCGATAATATCGGCGGCGTCGTCGCCCACGCAACAAAGCTTGCGGGCTTCGTCCTTGCCCGTATATGCGATAAGCGTGGGTTCGCGCAGTACTACGCCTTGATTTTCGACGAATATCGACGTAAAGCACGTTCCTATATCCAGTGCAATATTTACTTTACCCATTGAAATTCTCCTTTAATATGCCTTCCGTCATCTCTACGGGCAAGCCTATCACGTTGTCGGCGTCGCCATCGACTTTCGTGACCTTTTCGCCGAAAGCGGCGTCCTGCAAGCCGTATGCGCCGGCTTTATCCATCGGGCTACCCGTGGAAACGTATTTTTCGATAAACTCGTCGGACAGCTTGTCCACCGTCACGCGCGTTTCGCAAAAGCGACAGATAAGCTTTTTTTCGTTTATTACGCACACGCCGGTTATTACCGAATGCGTCCTGCCAGACAGGCTTTTAAGCATTTCGACCGCGTTTTGGCGATTTTTCGGCTTTCCCAGCGGTTTTCCGTCCAGAACGACCACGGTATCCGCTCCCAAAACCGTTCCGCCCGCCTTTCGGAATACTTCCTCCGCTTTACCGCGAGCGAGAGCGCAGGCGAATTGCCCGGCGTTGATAAACGACGCGTTCTCTTCGCCCTCCGCGGGGATCACCGTCGCTTCTACGCCTTTTATTTTCGCAATCAGCTCTTTTCTTCTGGGCGACGCGGAAGCAAGCGTTACGATCATATGATTTCGAGATTTTTCCTGTACGCGCGGGCAAACTCCGCAGCCGCCTCCGACGCGTCCTTAAGCTCGAGCGTGCAGTCGCCTTCGGTTTCGGTTTTCATAATTACCGAATCGCCCAGAACGTCGCAGTTGATATCCTTGACGCAACCGTTCATCGTTCTGTCCAGGCTTTCGGCAATGCGCAGAATTACCGAGAGGCGCATAACTGCGGTGAGATCCTCCTCGGTGACGATATCTTTGAATCTGTTCCACTCGTTGATGTTGAATTCGTCGCTTCTTATTCCCTGAGCCACGAACGCCGCAAGCACGATTTCGCGATGCGTTGCGCCGCAAAGATTGGAATTCAGGATAAAATAATAAGCGTGTTTATATCTGTTGTAGAATTTGATACGCGCGCCGGCGTCGTGCAAGAGCGCGGCGATACGCAGAACTTTCATATAGAAACGCGGCAATTTGTGCAGTACGCGCAGTTGCTTGAAGAGTTGAATACTGAGCATACAAAC
>JBJFAC010000269.1:0-2395 GCA_051887715.1 Candidatus Neoclostridium sp. | reverse complement strand
GTCTTCTTCGGGAGTTTCGGCCTCGCCGCCTTCTTCGGGAGTTTCGGTCTCACCGCCTTCTTCGGGAGTTTCGGTCTCGCCGCCTTCTTCGGGAGTTTCGATCCCGCCGCCTTCTTCGGGAGTTTCGATCCCGCCGCCTTCTTCGGGAGTTTCGGTTTTTCTGACGACGGAGCACAGCCATTGCGGTACGCCGATTTCTTCGTCCTTAAAAGTCAAAGCCGGAACCTCCGCGTGCGACGCGCCGTCAAAAACGGTTACGGTTGCGTCTCCGCCCGCTTCTACAAACGCCTGCACGAACTGCACGGAAAGCGCGGGATCTATTTTTTCGTCCGCCGAGCCGACAAACGCGCGTATTTTCAGATTTTTCAGTTTGGACAGGTTAGAGTCCGTCGTTCTGATACCGCCGCTGAGCGGAGCTATGCACGAAAACGTATCGGCGTAGCTTGCGGCAATATTCCACGTACC
The DNA here is from genome assembly GCA_051887715.1 of Candidatus Neoclostridium sp. GTDB lineage: Bacteria > Bacillota > Clostridia > Christensenellales > Pumilibacteraceae > Neoclostridium. The sequence goes on along the minus strand of JBJFAC010000269.1, from coordinate 1,930 downwards.
CGTTCCGCCCATACTGAAGCCGGTAAGACTGACTCTGTCCGCGTCCGCCTTGTGATCGCGGACGAACCCGTCTATAAGTTCCGTCAGCTGCTGCCCCACGGATATCCAGTCTTTATATTCGGAGCCGAGCTGAGGAAACAGGATATAGGCCGGCACGTAGTCCACCTCGCCTTGCAGCAATAATTTAGGCAGATCGTCTCCTTTGATAAGCAAAGACAGATCGTCTCCGTGACTGCTTGACCCGTGCAGATACACGATCAGCGGTGTATTTTCGTCGGCGTTCTCCGGAGTGTATAACAGATACTCGAAAACGCCGTTGCTGCCTTCGGTCAGCACGCTCTCTTCGACGGGCGTATCGGGCAGGTCTTTCGGCGGAGCGTTATCGTCGGGCGCGATTGCGACGTTACACGCTGAAAGCATCGTTAAAACCACTAATAGTACGATTATTGAAATGATTTTCCGTTTCATAAGCGTTGTTCTCCTTGTTTGGAATAATCCGAGTATAGCAGACGTAGCTCAAATCAAATTCAAATAACGCTTAAAATTAAATATTTTTCTGTAATTGTTCCCTCAATGCACGCTTGACAGCGCAAGACTTCGCGACGGAAATTTTTTTATTTTAGAATTATTTATCTGTCGTGACAGAGCAACACACGGTATTTCGGATGGGAATATTTTTCAATGAACCGACGACTTTTTTCCGGGTCGAACGAATTGCCCGTCGGAATACGCTTGTCAAGACACCGGCGAGAGTAGCATTCGTCCCCGGCTATTACGAACGTTTGCTCGCCGCAAACGACCTCCACGATGCACGAGCCCTTGGAATGGCCGCCTATACGAACGATCTTCACGTTTTCACGGATTGAAAGCTCGTCCTCGAAGGTAACTACGCGTGCGCAGTCCGGGATATATCTTTTACCCTCTTCCCACTCGTCTTTCTGAATATAAATCCGTGCGTTTTTGAACCCGGAAGCGCACTCGATATGGTCGTGGTGGCTGTGAGTTATGATAAGATCGGTTATATCGCCGACAGAAACGCCCTTTTCTTTCAGCGCGGCAAAGGGACCGACGAAATTCTCCACGACGAACCCGGGCATAGTCACGCAGCCGGCGTCGACGAGAATATTCCGGTCTCCCGTTTTAATCAGATAGATCATAAGAACTATCGGGCGCACCTTATCCTTATCTCCGCCCGAAAAAATCTGATCCTCCGATAAAACCGACTTGCCGTATTCCACGGGTATGATCATAGTATCGTTATTTCCGCTTAAATCCTTCATTTTTTCCGATTTCCTCGCATTCGTTTTACGCTTTTGCAGATCGCGAAGGCAAAACTACGCAATCCGTTTTGCTCTATTCGGACGGTTATTTCCATAACGACCGCAACCGACGCGCTTATATTATAGCACGGCGGAAAATTTCAGGCAAGAAAATCAAGTCTTTTGCCCCGTTATATTATCGGGTAGTCGTTAAGAAAAGTTATTCGACGATTATACGGCGGGCGAAAAGGGTTGAAAACGGCTTGGAAAACGGGATAAAAAACGCCCTGCCCTCTTGGCTTAGGGAAAAAGCGGAAAAACGCACGGAAATAATGCAAAAACACGGAAAAAAGGCTTAAAAACACAAGAAAAAACGCTATGACCTCTTGGCTCGGCGAAAACGCACAAAATTATACTTAAATTGCATAAATACACGAAAAAAGGCTCTCTCCGAAAGGGAAAAAGCCTTATTTTTGGTCGAGGTGACGAGACTCGAACTCACGACCTCATGGACCCGAACCATGCGCGCTACCACCTGCGCTACACCTCGACGCGCTTTACGACGTTCGTTCGTTGCCCGTATATTGTATAACAAAACGGCGCAAATTGCAACAAAATTGACGCCGTTTTCCGAAAAATTTTTAATTTTATTTTTTTCAAGCCGCCGCAGC
>JBJFAC010000268.1:0-2397 GCA_051887715.1 Candidatus Neoclostridium sp. | reverse complement strand
TTGTCTATATTGAAATCATAGGTCATAAATTCGTCCATAGTCCGTTCTCCTTCTATGAGATATTGTAAACTTCTGTTTTGAAATAGTCAAGTAGTTTTGAAACGGTTATTGACTTTTAAGGAAAAAACGCATAATATATTATACGAAAAAACGCAAAACGAGGTTTTTCGGAATGTTTAAGACGTTTGATTCGGACAGATATTATATCGAAAGGAAATATCACGATCCCGACGGGGAGTTCAACCCTTATGCGAGAATGAAGTATCACGGAACGGGCTACGACGAGCAAAGCGGGCAGGACGACGAGCAGATCTCGGCGGGGCTTAACGAGCTGTACTCCGAAATTAAAAACCTGCCGCATCCCGTTGCGAAAGCAAAAGCCGTAAAATACGTTCTCGAGCACGAAAGAATTTACGTAAACGAGCACGATTATTTTATCGGAGCGTACTCGCTTAACCGGCTTGCCGACGCGGTGACGTTCGACAAATGGAACGGCGAGGCGACGGCGGAGCGGCCGGAAAGGATAAAGCGACTGGAGCGCGACTTTAACGAATCGGGAGCGGTTGCCGTCTGGCCCGATTACGATCACGTCGTGCCCGATTGGGATTCGCTTTTGCGCCTGGGACTGAAGGGCGTTATGGCACGCGCTGCGGAATATAAAGAGCGGCGCGTGCGCTTTGGCGCTCTGACGGAGGAGCAAAAGGCGTTTTTCGACGGCATAGAAACGGAATACGGCGCGATCGTCGACTTTATTGACAGAGCGTACAGGCTTGCGCTTTCCAAAGAGCATTTAAAAGCCCCGAAAATCGCGGCATGTCTTAAACAACTCCGCGACGGCGCTCCCACGAATATATACGAGGCGATGCAGCTTATTTATATCTACTTCATAACTAGCGAATGTATCGACCATTATCAGGTCCGATCCCTGGGAAACGGCTTGGACGGCACGCTTTACGGCTTTTACAAGCGCGATCTGGAAAGCGGAAGGTTCACGCGAGAGGAGATCAAGGAGCTTCTGGCGTATTTTCTGATGCAGTGGTCGGCGATAGGGAATTATTGGGGACAGCCGTTTTATATGAGAGGCAGTCGCGCGGACGGCTCGTGCAAAATAAACGATTTGTCGTACGACATAATCGAGGTGTACGACAGGCTGGGCATTTACAACCCAAAAATACAGATAAAATACAACGAAAATCTGCCGCCCGACTTTCTCAATAAAATACTCGATATGATACGGCGCGGTCAGAACTGCTTCGTCTTTTGCTGTGAGCCGGCAATGATCAAAGCCGTGATGAGCTACGGCGCTACGTACGAGGAAGCGCTTAATATGGATATACGCGGCTGCTACGAAACAGGGGTAAAAGCAAACGAGGTGTCCGCGGCGGCGGCTTACGTCAACGCGGCAAAGGCGGCGGAATACGTCTTTTCCAACGGCTTTGACCGTCGTTGCGGCAGGCAGATAGGGATAAAGACGGGCGAAATCGACGAGCTTGAAACGTTTGAAGATTTTTACCGGGCGGTGCTGCGACAGTGGGAATACCTTATAGAAAGCGCTCTTGAAATAGGCAACGAGTACGACAAGCGCTTTGCTTACGTCAATCCGTCGTCGCTGTACAGCGCCACCGTTGAAACCAGCCTCAAAAACGCGTCCGACGGGTACGGCGGCGGAGTTAAATTCAACAACAGCTCCGTTCTTAATTGCGGCTTTGCCGGCCTCGTCGACTCGATCATGGCTGTGAAAAAATTCGTATACGATAATAAAGAGGTAACGCTAAGCACGCTAAAAGCCGCGCTGGAAGCCGACTGGAAGGGTTTTGAAAAGTTAAAAGCAAAGCTGAAAAACTGCCCCTATAAGTACGGTAACGGCGAAGAGGAAACCGATACGTACGCCGAAATGCTGGCAAGATATTTTGCAAACAAGGTGAACAATCGCCCGAACGGACGGGGCGGCGTGTATAAAGCGGTTATGCATTCGGCAATGCAGTTCGTTTGGCAGGGAGAAAAAACTCTTGCAACGCCGGACGGCAGAGGGGCGGGAGAGGAACTTTCCAAAAACGCGTCGCCCGTTCCCGGCGCGGACAGAAAGGGCGTGACGGCGCTGATAAACTCCGCCGTAAGGCTTAATCCGTCGCTGTATTCCGAAAGCTTTTGCGTGGACGTTATGCTGCATCCGTCGGCAGTCGAGGGCGACGACGGGTTAGCGGCTATGAAAGCGCTGTCGGACGTCTATCTGAAAAATGGCGGAATGAGCATTCAGATAAACGTATTCGATTCCGACGTGCTCCGAAAGGCGCAGGAAAACCCCGATAAGTACGAAAATCTGCAGGTTCGCGTGTGCGGTTGGAACGTGCTCTGGAATAATCTAAGCAAAGCCGAGCAGGACGCGTATATACTGCG
>JBJFAC010000267.1:0-2399 GCA_051887715.1 Candidatus Neoclostridium sp. | reverse complement strand
AGCCTGCTCTCCACCGCGTACTTTGCTTTTTCCGCCTCTTTGACCGTAAAAATGTGCGAGATCTGCGCCGATCCCGAAAAGGCTTATTTCGAGGCGCTGTACGACCGCATCAAAGTCGCGTTCCGCACAAAATTCCTGCTTTCCGACGGCAGACTTTCCTGCCACACGCAAACGGCGTATTTGTTGGCGTACGCTTCCGGCGTTATGAGCAAGGAGGAAATACGCGCGCCCTTTATCGATACCGTGCATAAGGCGGACGACAAGCTCACAACGGGCTTTCTCGGAATAAAATTCCTGCTCCCCACGCTGTGCGACCTGGGCGAAAGCGAACTTGCCTATAAGATTTTGTGCAGTCGCGAATATCCCGGCTGGGGCTACAGCGCGGCAAACGGAGCCACCACTATGTGGGAAAGATGGAACAGCTATACCGCGGATAAAGGCTTCGGCGACGTCAGTATGAATTCGTTTAACCACTATTCGTTCGGCAGCGTTGCCGAGTGGATGTTCAAATACTGCCTGGGTATTCGTCCGGATATCGACGGAGCGGGCTTCAAAAAGCTTATTTTGCGCCCCGCACCCGATTTCAGCGGCAGGCTGACGCACGCGGAGGGCAGTTATAGCAGCAAGCAAGGCAAAATTTCGGCGCGGTGGGTAACCGAGAACGGAACGGTCAGATACTTTGCCCGCGTTCCCAAGGGGATAGAGCTTGTTGTCGATTTGCCCGAAAACGTCACCGCCGAAATAGAAAGATATTGATTTTTTCCGCTTAAAACGCTGCGCTTGCGGAAAAACAACAAAAACCGCGCGCCGAACGGATCAGGAAAGGTCTGTCGGCGCGTTTTTTTGCCGTTTTTTGAAGATAAAGCCGTATAACAGCGGCAACGCGGCGGCAAAAACTGCCGTTATCAGGCTCAGCGCCGCGCAGAAAAAGGGCGGAAGAGCGGAAAAGGCAGGCTTGGCGGCAATCAGAAAAACGCAAAAGATCACGCACGACGCCGTCGGACGGACAAGTCGTTTTACGGAGACGTCGGGGCTGAGACGAAGCGCGCCGATCACCGACGTAACGCAAGCCGAAACCGCCGCGCTTAAAACCTGCGACAAAGCCGCGCCGCCCACGCCGAACAGGCGGGTAAGGAAAAAGCACGCCGCCGCGCGCAGCGCTCCGCACGCCGCTCGGACGAAGAACACCGCGCCCGTTTTGCCGCGCGAATGGAACAGCGCGGAAAAAGCCTGCGTGATCGCCGAGAAGAACGCGCCCGACGCTCCTATACGGATAAGAGAAACGGCTTTGTCCGCAAGGAACGGATCGAGCGACGGGAACAGAAAAGATACGGCGCAGTCGGCAAGCGAGTACAAAGCGGCAAAAAGCGCCAGTCCCGCGCAAAAGAAACAGCCGATTACTTTGGTAAAGTCGTTTTGTCCTTCCTTCGATGACAGCTTCGGCAGGAAATACGAGTACGCCGCGGCGTATATCGAAGCCGGCAGGGACAATATCGCTCCGGCGACCGCCTCTTTAACGCCGTACAGTGCGGCGGCATGCTCCGCTCCCGACCGAGCGAGCAGCACGTTGGGAATAATAAAGCTGTCGGCAAGTGACAAAAGGGGAGCGAGCACTCCGGTCAGAGCGACGGGCAGGCTTTTGATCAGCAGTCTCACCGCCGCTTTTTTATCGCATTCGCCGCCGGGAAGATTTACTTTTCTTTTCGCGGCAAGCAGTACGGCAAGCGACGCCGTTTCCGAAATCACAACGCCGATCGCCGAAAGAGGAGCGGCGCGTTCGGGACAGAGCGCGGTTGCAAGACAAGCCAGGAGCGGCACTAGCGCCGCTTTGACCGTCTGCCCCGTCATTTCCGCGGCGGCAGAGCGTAAAAATCTGCGTTTTCCGCAGATAACGCCTTTTATCACCGCTTCGACGGCGCATATCGCCACAGCCGGACAGAGCGCGCGGTAAACGGGCGAGCACTGCAAAAAGCCCTGCGCTTCCGCTATAGCGTCGGCGGCAAAAAACAGCGCCGCGGCAAACAATGCGGAAACGGTCAGCGCCAGCTTGGTAAGAAAGGAAAGCGTTTTTTCGCTTGGCGCAACGTCGTCGTTAGCCACAGCCGCGGACACGCATGCCGAAATACCGCCCGACGACAGCGTGGTAGTAAAACCGAACAGAGGAAAAGCGGCGCAGTACACGCCGAAGCCGCTTGCTCCCAGCGCGGCGGACAACGGTATTTTACTTATTGCCGCCATAGCCTTGCCTATCACGAGCATAACGGCGGCAAGAGCGAGAGCGCTTTTATCCGAAACAAATTTTTTCATCGGGCATAGTATGCGCGGAAAAATAAAAAATCGGCGCGTCGGCGCGCGGTAAATAGCGATAAACGCCGTTTGGTGAAAAAATTGCGGTAAGC
>JBJFAC010000266.1:0-10834 GCA_051887715.1 Candidatus Neoclostridium sp. | reverse complement strand
ATAATTAAACTATGAAATTATTGGCTCCTTTGGGACTTTTAGGACTTATAGGAATAATAATACTCATTATTATTTATATAATAAAGCCCAATTTCCAGCAAAAAAACGTTTCCAGCACTTTCATTTGGAAATTAAGCCTTAAATACAAAAAGAAGCGCATACCTATAAACAATTTGAGAAACTTCCTGTTGATTCTGTGCCAGATTCTCATATTGTCGCTGTGCGCGTTCTTGCTTGCGCAACCCAACAAGGTTCTGAAAGAGCAGGTTTCCGAAAGAGAGGTAATTGCCATAATCGACTCCTCGGCGAGCATGAGAACGCAAAAGGACGATTACACGCGCTTTGAAAGAGCCGCCGATAGAGTCTTGCAGCTTTCCGACGAGGTGTTTTCGCAAAACGGCATAGTGTCCGTTATCGTTGCCGACAACAGCCCCTCTTATCTCGTAACGCGTAAAACCAAGGACGAGCAGGAAGAAGTGACAAGCAAGGTAAAAGAGCTTGCCGACCGCGAAGCCGACTCCTGTTCGTTCGGAGTATCGGACGTGGAAGGCGCCATCGCTCTGTGCGAGGAAGTGCTTGTGGAAAATCCGAGCGCTAAAATCTACTTCTTCACCGACAGCGATTATTCGTTCGTTCCCTCTGCCATAACCGTGGAAAACGTCGCAGACAAAGAGGAATGGAACGTTGCGATACTTGACGCTCGCGCCGAAAAAGAGGACAACTACTACGCGTTCTACGTTGACGTAGCCTGCTACGGCGTAAGCGCGGAAATCGAGGTCGAAAGAGAAGTGGGCGGCGCCAACGCTCTGGACAAAAACGATTCCGGCGCAAGCTATGCGTATAAATCGGTCGTCAGCTGCCCGGACGGAAAAAAACAGACGCTCGTATTCAAATACCTGACGGGCGAAGACGACGTGCTTTCTCAGGAAAATCTGACCGTCTGCCCGATAGAGGACGCTTTGTTCTCGTATAAAAAAGTGAGTATACGCGTAAACGAAGAGGATTCGCTGGAATACGACAATCTTTTCTATATTTACGGCGGACAAAAGGAGCCGGTAAGAATACAATACGCCAGCCTGCTTCCCAATCCGTTCGTTCCGTCCACTATATACGTTATTAAATCCTTTATGGCGGAAACGCGCGACGTTATTCTGGACGAGGTCAAGCAGGGCGAAGAGCCTGCAAGCGAAGGCTACGACCTGTACATCTACGAGCACAAAATGCCCGAAAGTCTGCCCACCGACGGAGCGATACTGCTTTTGAACCCGATCAATCCCCCGGCGGGTTGCGGTATCACGGTTTATAACGACAGCGACGGCTCGTTCGACTTCCACGGACAGATGGTTCCGCTCTCCGAAGAAATGCCGCACGAAACCATAAAGGGCGTATCCGCCGATAAAATCGAGATAAGCAGATATATAAAAATCATTTCGCACGATCCCGGCTACGAGGAGATACTCAGCGTTAACGGCGATCCCGTGTTCCTCGTCAAAAACGAAGGAAGCAAAAAAATTGCGGTATTGGCGTTCAATATCCACTTCTCGAATCTCGGAATTTCTCCCGAATTCGTAATGATTATGAAAAATCTGATCAACTATTTTATGCCTCCCATCGTGGACGGTAACGCGTTCGTGGTAAACGAAAAAATCGAGCTTAATACGAGAGGCGAGGAAATGTACGTTACGGGCATAGAAGGGGCGATCGATACGTTCCCCGCAACGATAGATCTCGTTTTGCCCGGCACATACGAAATATCGCAGACGTCTTATTTCGGAAAGCCGATCAGCGAAACGGTATTCGCCAGAATAGCCGAGGAAGAAAGCAATATCCGTGCGACGCTCGAGGTTATGCCCGATCCGTACGGCACCAGTTCCGCGACCGACTTCTATCTCGATCTGTTGGTTTATTTTGCGCTTGCGCTGGTTGTAATCGAATTCATCGAATGGTTCCTGCAATCGCGCGAGGGAATGTAAGGAGGTCTTGTGAATATGCAAAATTGCGCAATTACGTTTTCATATCCCTGGTTTCTCCTGTTTTTGATCCCTTTGGCTCTTTTGACGTTCATACCGTACTTCAGAATTCCGAAGAAGATGAGAAGATCGAGAAACCGAATAGTTTCTCTCGTACTGCATATAATCGTCGTGACGTTAAGCGTTTCCGTTTTGTCGGGAATGAATTTCAGATATACCGTTCCCAACGAAAAGAACGAAATAATTCTGCTTGTGGACGTTTCCGACACCGAGCAGCTGTCCGCCGACCGGCGCGACGACTTCGTCAGAACGGTGCTGAGACAAAGCCGTTACGATTCCTATAAAGTGGGCGTGGTCACTTTCGGCTTCGATCAGAAATACGCCGTGCCGCTGACCAACAAAACGGACGACGTGTTCGAGCGTTACGAAAACGCCGAGCTGCCGGACGTCAGCGCAACCAACGTTGCGGACGCTCTGCTTTACGCTAAAAATTTGTTCCAAAATCCCGAAACGGGCAAAATAGTGCTGATAACCGACGGCAAAGAAACCGATAAAGAGGCTTCGTCGGTGATTCGCGCCATCTCCGCAAGCGGTATAAAGGTGGACGTCGCCAACGTTTCCTCGTCCTATAATAAAAGCGACGTGGAAATAGTGGACGTAGCGCTTCCCGACTATCACATCAACGTCGGAGAAGAATTTAACGTGGGCGTGACGCTCTCGGCTAATACGGACGGCAGCGCCTCCGTCGAGTTGTACGACAACGGAGTGCGGCAGGAAAGTGCGGTGCAATCGGTGGATTTCCGCACGGGAACGCAGACGTTTATGCTTCGTCACTCGTTTGCGACCGGCGGTCTGCACGAGCTGGAGCTTAAAATAGCGTCGGACAGCAGTACGCTTGAAAAGAACGACGGCTACTGTTCGTATTTCTACCTGCAGGTGTTCAATAAGATATTGATGATCGGCAGAAGCGACGAAGAATGCGAGCCCTTAAAGGCGTTGCTCACCGAAGGGAACGAATTCGAAGTCACCGTTAAAAACATATTGGAAGACGACGAGCTTATCGACGTAACCGCGGACTATCTGCGCGGCTACGACGAAGTTATTCTCAATAATATAGCCTATTCGGATATGCCCGAAGGCTTTGACAAAGAGCTGTATAAGTACGTAAACACCTACGGCGGCGGACTTCTGACCGTCGGCGGACAGGACGAAAGCGGCGACGCTCACTCATACGTCCGCACCGATATGGTGGGAACGACTTATCAGGAAATATTGCCCGTTCAGGCGATAGACTATACGCCTCCGCTCGGCGTGGTGGTGGTAATCGACCGCTCCGGTTCGATGGGCACTACCGACAACCTTTCCGGAAGAACGTATCTGGAATGGGCGACCGACGGCGCAAAGTCCTGCCTTAACGCAATGAGCGAGCGCGATTATATGGGTATCGTGACGCTGGACAGCAACGAGGCGGTGGTTCTGCCGCTTACTCCCAGAACGCAGGAAGCTAAAATTCTCGGCGCGATAGAGTCGATCGACACGGCTAACGGCGGCACGGTTTTCGCCGGAGCGTTGCAAAAGGCTGGCGAAATGCTGAGAGGCGAAAAGAACATCAGCAAACGCCACATAATAGTCGTCACCGACGGTATCGTTAACGAAAAGGAAACTTACCAACAAATAATAAGAGACAACTACGAAAACGAAGCCGCAAGCATAACGTTTTCCGTGGTGCTCGTGGGCAGTAAAGAGGGCTCTGCTCCCGCTCAGGATATGAAGGAAGCGGTGGACATAGGTCACGGCAGACTGTACGCCGTAACCGATATGAAAACTCTGCAAAGACTGATGCGCGAGGAATTGAAGGTTCCGGAAATCACCGAAGTCAATATGGAAACTTTTAACCCCATCGTGTTTAACGCCGCGTCCTCGGTGTTCAAGGGCGTGGAGTACGGAAGCGCGGAAGAGGGCGGTCTTAAAATGAACGTCACGCTGGAAGGCTTTTACGGCGTAAGGCTAAAAAAGAACGCGGAGCTGCTGCTGACGGGCGAATACAACGTGCCCGTTTACGCGCAATGGAAGTTCGGAAAGGGCTCGGTCGGCAGTTTTATGTGCGATCTCAGCGGCAATTGGTCAAACGATTTTATGTCCGACGCAAGCGGCGCGCGGTTTATAAAGAACGTTGCAAGCATTCTGATGCCGCTTGAGGATATACGTCCGAGCGAGATAAACGTCGTATTCGACGAGCAGAACTATTTCAACCGTCTGGACGTTTACACATCGCTTGAAGCGGGCGAGACCGTGACGGGAAAAATAATCGAGCTGTCGGCGGACGGCGCGCCCGAGCATTCGCTGAGCGAGGTGGGAAAGGACGTAAGTAATTCCGCCTGCTACGTTGCCGCGGCATTCTCCGCCGAGAACAACTACAGCAGATGCGATCTGGTAATAAAAGCGCCCGGAACGTATAAGATAGTCGTCGAAAAGCGTTCCGCAAACGGCGAGGTTATCGCCACCGATGACTTTTACAAAACGTTCTCATATTCTTCGGAATACGATATTTTCGCGTATCCCGATCAGCAGGAAATCGACGATAAGCTTGCCGTATGGGCAAAGAAGGGCAACGGCGAAGTGATTGCCGATCTCGAAGATCCGGTTGAAATTTTCAAGGACTTCGTTACCGACGTGGTAAAGTCGTTCGATCCGAGAACGCTGTTCCTGATTATCGCCATCGTCCTGTTCCTGATAGATATTGCCGTCCGCAAGTTCAAGTTCAAGTGGCCGCACGAGATCATAAGGGCGATAAAAGAGAAGAAAAATGGAAAATAAACTGAAAACCGGAAACGCGACGAGCGTGTTACTCGGAAAAGACCGAAGGAGGCAGCATTGAAAAAGTTTAGAATATCGCTGTTCGTTATACTCGGAATATTATTGTGCTTTACCTTTGCGGCTTGCAGTCGGGAAAAGCTTACCACTCCAAAAAACATCGTTATGGACGAAAACAATACTATTTCCTGGAGCCTGGACGAAAAAGCCAAAAGCTATTCGATCAGAGTTAAAAACGTGGAAAGCGGAGAGGAAAAGGTATATTCTTCGCGTAAAGCGTCGTATTCGCTCTCGAAGCTTGTCGAAGGCGACTACGATATAGCCGTTAAAGCCGTGGGAGACGGAAAGAACGTCGAGGATTCGGACTGGTCGAATATTATCAATTTTCACAAAGATTACGAAACCGGTTGCGTGTACACTCTGATCAAGAACAACACCGAGTACGAAATCACAAAGGTCGGATCGGCTTCCAAAACGGTGTATATACAAAACGAATACAGGGGCAAGCCCGTAACCAGCATTGCCGTTTCGGCGTTTAAAGGAAGCGGACGCATAGAAGGCGTGGAAATAGCGGACAGCGTCACGTCGATCGGCGACAACGCGTTCTACAACTGCCCCAAGCTCACTTTCGTCAAGATGTCGGACGAGGTGACTTATATCGGTCTGTCGGCTTTTCAGTCCTGCCGCGCGCTGACTTCGATAAATATATCGAAGAGCGTAACGAGGCTGGAGGAAAGCGTTTTTGCGTACTGCAAGGCGCTTGAAAGCGTCAGCATTCCCGACGGCGTCACGTCGATCGGCGAATTTGCCTTTGCCGATTGTTCCGCCCTAAAGGAAATAGTCGTTCCGGATAACGTCGTTTCGATAGGAAAATACGCGTTTACCGGCAACACCGCGCTTGCCAAGGCAAAAATAGGCAAAAGCGTAGCCACGATAGGCGAATACGCGTTCTGCAAATGCACGGCGTTAAGCGAAGTCGTATTTTCAACCGAGGGCGCTCTTAAAACTGTGGAGCAGTACGCTTTTTCGGATTGCTCCGCGCTTTCGGAGGTAGTTCTTCCCGAAGGGCTGGAGGATATCGGCTACGCGGGCTTTTACAGAGCGGAAGCGCTTTCGTCCGTATCCATTCCCGAATCGGTCGATCACGTGGGCGCGTACGCGTTCTACCGTACAAAGCTGTTTAACGACGCGGTTGCGGAGGGCGAACATTACGTTTACGCCGATAATTGGCTGGTCTATTGCGACGAAGAAACGCTTAACAGCGTCACCAAGCTGGATACTTTCCGCAAGGGAATAGTCGGAATAGCCGATTACACCTTCTCCAAGGCGCAGGAGCTGTTGGTGGTAAAAACGCCGTCGTCGCTTCGTACGATAGGCGAATACGCTTTTTCGGAATGCGCAAAATTATATAAGGTGGAAACGCTGGACAACAGCGTTAAAAACATCGGCGACTACGCGTTTTTCTTCTGCAAGGCGCTCAGTCAGATACTTTTCGGCAACGGACTTAAAGAAATAGGACAATACGCGTTCTACGGCTGCGAGGTTTTGGACAACTCCACGCAGAACTCCGTGATACCGGACAGCGTCACCTCTATCGGCGCTTACGCGTTCAATAAAACCAAACTGTGGAGGACGTCGACGGAAACGGGCGTCGTGTACGCGGGCAACTGGGTAGTGGGCTATAACGGGCTCAGGTCTTCCGACGTAACGCTGGAAAACGACACGAAAGGCATTGCCGACTACGCGTTCTACAAGTGCTTCGCGCTGAAAAACGTCACCGGACTTTCCGACGTGAGATACGTGGGCAGAGCGGCGTTTTACGGCTGCGGAAACCTGGTCACCGCCGTGCTCAACAGTAATTTAAGAGAGATAGAGGATTACACCTTCTACGATTGCTCCTCGCTTTATTCCGTGGAACTGCCGGCAAGATTGCAGACCATAGGAAGATCCGCGTTCTATAAGTGCGTTTCTCTCGAAGAAGTCGATATGGGCGGAACCAGAGTGACGTCCGTCGGCGATTACGCGTTTTACGGTTGCGTCGGCTTGCAGTCGGTGCAGTTCGGCGATTACCTCACCGAAATAGGAAATAACGCTTTTTACGGCAATTCCGCTTTGAAGGAGGCGGCGTTCCCGTCCTCGCTCGTAAGCATAGGCGACAAAGCGTTCTATAAATGTTCGGCGCTGGAGAATATCGATTTCGGCGACGGAGTATCGCAAACGGGCGAATCCGCGTTCGCGTATTGCGAGGCGCTCACCCGTATCGACGTGCCGGGCTCGCTGAAAAAAATAGGAGACAGAGCGTTCTACAAGTGCCCCGCTATAAACGAAATCAACCTTGCCGAAGGAGTCGAAAGCGTCGGTCATTACGCCTTCTGTGATATGCCCGAGGTCAAGGAAATAATAATTCCCTCCTCCGTAAAAGAGATCGGAAACTACGCGTTCAAGGGCATGAGCGGCATTAAATCGCTTATTATCAAAGCTTCCGTCGAAAAAATAGGCTCGCACGCGTTCTACGGCTGCAAAGAAGCCGCGATCTACACGGACGCGGACGGCTTAATGCCCGAATGGAACACGAGATTCAACTCTTCCTATCGTCCGGTAATCCGGAACTGCACGCTCTCTGACGACGGCTCGTACGTGGTAAAAGTCGAAATAAAGGACGACGGAATACTCAACGCCAACGCGCAGAACGGAATAACCGCTCCCGAAAGAAAGGGATACGTATTCGTCGGCTGGGCGACGGAGGAAAATTCCGAAGAGGTCGCTTTCGAGGCGCAGGATATCGCTTCCGCGCCGACGGGCACCGTATTATACGCCGTCTGGGCGGAGCAAAAGGCTTAATTCAACAACAAGCGGCGTCCGATTACGACAAACGGCGCCGGTAAGGAGACGATAATGAAAAAATTTGTAAGTATACTGCTTGCCGTGGCTTTCTGCGCGTGTATGACCGCAGGACTCGCCGCGTGCAACAAGAGCTACGAGATCGGCTTTAACACCGGATGCGAAGTGGCGGTAGAGACTATTAAGGCAAGCGAGGGTGAAAACGTCAGCCTGCCCGTTCCCGAAAGAGAGGGTTACGCCTTCGAGGGCTGGTTCGACAACGAAAGCCTTACGGGTAGTCCCGTGCAAAGCGTTAAGGCAAGCGCAAACGCCACCTTCTACGCTAAATGGGCAAAGCTGTACCTTCTTACGCTGGACGCAAACGGCGGCGCGCTTGAAGGAACGGAATTACAGGTAAAAGCCGGCGAAAATCTGCAGGCTCTGTTAAGCGGCAAAACTCCCGTAAAAACCGGTCTGATTTTCGGACAGTGGTTTAACGGTCAAACCGAAATAACCGAAAGCACCGCAATGCCGTCCTCCGATCTGACGCTAACCGCTCGGTACAAGGCGCAATACACGACGGAGCTGTTTAAGCAACGTATTTCGGACGACGAATACGAAAAGGAGACGGTTACCGGCTACGAATACGTGGGCAAAACGCTTACGCTCGGCAACGACTACGAAGGCTTCGACGAGACCGAGAAAAGCGATTCGGTGTCCACCCTGACCATTTCCGAAAACGCCGCAGAAAACGTTTTCAGAAAGTATTTGGACAGAAAAGAATACTCCCTGACCTTCAAATCAGTCAAGGAAGGCTACGGCGAAACCAAAACGGTAACGCTCAGATACGGCGCGAAGTACGCTCTGCCAAGCGACGTTTTTGAGAAAAAAGGCTACTGGCTGACCGGCTGGGAAAGCTCGGACGGCAAGGCTTACACCACCGGCAGAAATATTTTCAACGACTCGGAAAACAGCGTTGCCGCCGACGAAATTACCGTAAGCAAAAACGCGACCTTCACCGCCGTGTGGCTTAAAGGCTACGTAAACGTGTTCGGCGGAGACGATTATATTTATAGAATAGAGGGCGAAGAGGACTCGGTATATCTGCTCCGCGGCGGACTTATCTTCAAGGGCGAATACAACGCGTCGAGAAAAGAATTTTTCTTCGATCCCGCCAACGAGGAAAACTCGATCAGCGGTAAACTCAACGACGACGGCTCCTTCGCGTACAGAGAGGGCAGACGCGCCGGCACGGCTCAGCTCTACACGGTAACGGACGGAATAGTCAAGAATACCAAAATCGTCTTCGATTCGAGCGACGGAATTACCTACTCTGTGGGAAGCGACTCCTCGAAGGGCTATTACAGAATAGACGACCAAGGACAATACGTGGCTACCTTTGAAAGCGGAAGCCTTAAAGGCAAAACGCTCGTGATCGTACTTGGCGTTGCGGAAGAGGAAAACACCGAAAACGGCAACGTGGAAGAGGTCAGAGTTTTCCGCGTCAGAAACGATAACGAATACAAAATCGGCAAAATGTACCGCGCGCTTATCCACGACGGTATGCTGACGTATTACACTTACAACTTTACGTTGACGCTGGACGGCTTCGGCGTTGCGACCTACTCATATTACGACGACGAAGGGGTTAACGACGTTAGGTATTATTACGTTTACGACGAGAACGGCATCACTCTGAAAAACGACGAAGAAAAAGTCGTGGGAGTGGCGGTGACCGTCGAAATTAACGGCGAAACCTGCTATATGCTGCTTGACAGCGAGCTTAGAGGCGAATTCTCGGACGGAGGCAGCGCAATTCTCAAGCTGGACGGCTTGTATAACGCGGAATACACGGACGGAGACCTTTCGGTCAAGGGCTACTATACTGCCGAGCAGTCCGTTTTCGGCGGTAAGATAATAACCGTTACTTCCACCGGCAAAACGTATCGTTTCCTTCTGAAAGAACAGGCGGGCGAATCCTCCGACGAAGTAGTGGGCGGCGGCGAGACCGAAGAAAGCGAAACCGTTTATTATCTTGAAAAGAAGGGCAACGACTACAAGGAATATTATTTTAAGGGCGAAGGCGACGACGGAGAAATAAAGCTGTATTTCACGCCTATGTTCGTTGTGGACGACTCGACGGAAAGCGGCAAAGCGTCCCTGTACGGATACACCGATAAGAGAGAATACGTTCTCGTGTCCACCGGTACGTATACGTTCGACAAGACCACCGCAAAGGCAACCTACCAGGCAACCTGGTTTGCCGAGCCCGAAAGCGTCGGCGGCGTCGTCAACGTCACTCTGGACGTTACGAAAATCACTTCTTTCGAGTGCTACCTGACGGAAATGGCGGTCGGCGCGACCACCTACAACGTATCCTATTGGTATTCGTATCGTACCGAAGCGGACGTAACGGATAAAACTGCGGTGTATGCGTCCGACAACGCCGGTGAAACGCTTTCCGTTATATACGATATGGCGATTTATAAGACGGGATCGGAAACCGTGCGCGGTTCGATTACCAAAGAGGGCGCGATAGTCGCTTTGGTATCCGAAGCGGATCCGCGCAATATAATGTACTTCGAGCTTAACGAGGACAACAAGACGTTCGTGCGTTTGGGCGGCGAACCCTGCGACATAGCCCGTTATATGCCCGACGGCACGGTAAATAGAAACGAACGCCTGGTTTACGACGGAAAAACAGCCGTTTATCAAACCGAAAACGGCGAAATAAAAGGCTCTATCGAAAACACGAACAAGCCGTCGACGTTCGGAGCGCTCATTTACAGATTTACCTCCGCGGACGGTTCCGTTTCGTTCGAGTATATCAGAATTCAGAATTCGGTGGATAAGTTGTTTGCCGTATACGATTCGCGTTACAAATACACTTACGTTTCCGCCGATTCCGACAGCGATATTCTCACGCTGGACGGCTTTGGCTTCTACTGCGAATACAAGGTCGGAAGCGACGTCGTTTATAAAGGCGTTTACTACACCGAAAGCGAAACGTGCGTAAGAATAACCGTAAACGGCACGGATATGTATTTCGATCTGGACGGCTACACGTACGTGCTGAGAGGCAAAGAATACGGCGTATTCACCGTTGCGGACAACGGCTTTGCCAAGTACGAGGAGTTCTACGAGCTGGACGGCTACAGCGTTATAAAGGCGTTCACGATGGGCGAGGACGGCTCGCGCACTTACGTAGGCGAAGGAACGTATAAAAAATC
>JBJFAC010000265.1:0-2413 GCA_051887715.1 Candidatus Neoclostridium sp. | reverse complement strand
CGATGTCGGCGTCGTCCACCAGCGTCAGATTGAAGTTGGAATAAAAATTATCGCCCACGTGCGTGTGACAACCCCAGTTTGCGTGCAAAGGAGGCTCGATATAGGTATTCTTGCCCATCGAGCCCAACAGCTTTTTAAGAATTTCGTGGCGCTTTTCCGTTTCCGACGGACGCGTGGCGTTGTAATCGTACAGAATTTCGTTGTACTTTCTCTGGTCGGACATTATGTCGCCCGTGGACGGATCGTATATAAGTCCTTTAATCATTCGTTCTCTGTTGTTCACGTTATCCTCCGCGTGAAAGCGCTTTTACCGCGCATTTTATTACATTATACCACCGCTTGCAAAAAAAGTCAAAGTTTTTAAAAAGCGAAATGCTCTTTTATTCTCTTTGCGGCGGCTTGCGCCTGCAGTAAACCGGCAAGCGCCGAAACGCGGAAGAACGAGCCGTAGTCTTTTCCGAAGCCCTCGCCCGGCGTTACCACGATCGAAAGGTTATTCAAAAAATACTCGAACGCGTCCTCGCCCGAAAGCACGGGCTCGCTTTTTACCCAAAGATAGGGCGCGTCCTCGCCGCCGAACACCGTAAAACCTGCGCGGCTTAACTCTTTTTTCAGTATTTGCGCGCTTTTCTTTATCTCCCCGACCAGGGCTGCCCGCTCTCCGTCCGCCTGCCTACCGAGCGCATTTTCCGCCGCTCTTTGCACGACGTACGGGCACCCGTTGTACGTTGCGGCAATAACGCGCGAATACGTCTTTTTCAGCTTTCCGTCCGCTATCTCCTCCGGAACGATAGTCCAGCCCGCTCTGAGCCCCGTAAAGCACGCGCTCTTACTGAGACTTCCCACCTCCACGACGTAGCGGCGCATTTCCTCCGTTTCGTACAAAGAGCGTATTTTATCGCCGCCGCAATAGCTTTCGTACGCCGCGTCGAACAGTATCACCGATCGGCTTTTCCGACAATAATTAAGTATTTCGTTCGCTCGTTCGCGGCAAACAGCGTAGCCCGTCGGATTGTCGGGCGAGCACAATATCACGAGACGCGGTTTACTTCCAAGCGCTCCGAAATCGGGCGCAAAGCCGTTTTCTTCGCTTCTTTCGATTATAGCGCACTTTTTGCCAAGCGCGGTTATACAGTCGATATACGCCGGATATGCGGGCGAAAAAACCGCCGTTTCGCAATCGAAAAGCGATATAATACGCTGTATAGCGCTTTTTGCTCCGTCGCCTATAAAGACTTCGGACGGCGAAATTTTCACGCTTGCCGAGCGAAAATAGTAATCGCAAACCGCATTTCTGCAAAAACCGTAGCCCTCGTAAGGTCCGTAGCCGCGAAAAAAGGCGCGCGTTCGTTGCTCCGACGAGGCTTCTACGAGAGCGTTTGCCGCCTGCTCCGTCAAAGGTCCTTTCAGGTCGCCGATACCGAGATCGATAAGCTCCGCGCCCTTTCGCTCGCTTTCGTACTCTCTTTTACGCCGGGCAACGCGCTCGAAAACGTAGGAATTGCTCATTTTTGAAAGACAATCGCTTATTTTAACGCTTTTCATAGCTCGGTCTCCCCGTCGAACACCCATTCCGCTCCGCCCGAAAGCGTGCAAAAACCGTCCTTTTCCACGTTGACGTACAGCGTTCCTCCGGGATAGATCACCTTCACCTCGCCCAAACCGAAGTCGCCCGTCTTTACTCCGAAAGCCGCGATCGCCGTAGCGCCGCTGCCGCACGAGAGCGTTATTCCGCTGCCGCGCTCGAATACGCGCGCCGCCGCCTCGTTTTTACCCACGACCTTATAAACCTCCGTATTGTACTCGTCGGGGCGAAAATCGGCAAGCGAGAAAAAGTCCGTTTCGTCGGGCTCCTTAACTCTTTCCACTCTGTGAAGGTTGCCTATATCGGCAAGCGTTATTCCGCCGCGCTCAAAGAATTGTACGCGCCCCATACGGACGAAGTAGCGCGTTTCGCCTGATAGCCGAGCCCTTTCGACCTCTTTAACGCCGCCGTCGGTACGGATTCGAACGCATTCGCCCGTCGCGCCCAGCCTGTCAAAGCAGTATTTCGCCACGCATCGTAAAGCGTTGCCGCATATACGCGCCCTACTCCCGTCGGCGTTGTATATTTCAGTTTCCGCGTCGCAGTCCCGCGAAGGTTTTATCAGAACCAGCCCGTCCGCGCCCACGGAAAAAGAGCGCCGCGAAAGCTTTTTTGCAATCTCCGACGCGTTTTCAAGTCCTTCCGCGCCCGTGCGAACGTAAATATAGTCGTTGCCCGCCGCCTGCATTTTAGTGAATCTCAATTTCATTGCGCTATCAGAAAAAGTCCTCCGCTCCGTACAGTCCGGGAGCAAAACAAACCAGCTTTTCAGCCGCCTTAACCGCGCCCAGGGCAAACACTCTGCGCGATTCGGCGCGGTGTACGAGC
>JBJFAC010000264.1:0-2418 GCA_051887715.1 Candidatus Neoclostridium sp. | reverse complement strand
TTGCGCCTGCGCCACGCCGTTGTCCGTAAAAAACACAGCGGACAAAACTATTGCAACGGATAAGAAGATAAAACCGATCTTTTTGATTGATAATAATACTGATCTTTTCATTTTTCATCTCCTTTAAAAGCATAAACTTCCATTTCGGCGCAAGACGCGAGTTTTTGATAACCGCCGGGAGTACCTATAACGCGTATGCCTGTTCCCTGAACCTGTCGACTAAGGGTGAAAGTATAAAATTCTCCGAAACTGCCGAATACGTCAAGCGTGTTACCGTTTGGATACGTTTTATCCAAAGAGTACTCTACGTTCGTCCAGACGCCGTCGATCAGCACCTCAACCCGAACGTCGCCGTTTGCGAACCATCCGCCGCCGCCCCAATGTCCGCCTTCCTGGAAGACGATTTTTCCAAAGGTAAACGTTCTGTCGAATTGGTAACCGAAGTAATCGTCGAAAGGCTTATCGATGAGATTTCCGTCGTTATCGAAGCCAAGGAACGTATCGTATTGTTGCTTCAGGTTTCCAAAGTCGGTAAAGTACTTACCGTCGTTTATTACGGATAAAACGGGACTGCCGCCCGCTCCGACGCCGGGAGTGGTTACGGAACAAATCGGAGTGGCGCTTTTAAGCCTTGCGTAGTTGACGTTTTGCGGCAGGTTGGAATAGTATTCTTCCTCTGTGCACTCGGCGGTAATATATTCGATCGGGTATTGCTTGCCTTCTTCCAGCGCCACTATTTCAAGAACGTGCGTTTCGTTCGTCAATTCACGAATTTTTTTCAAGGTTTGACCGTAGCACATACTTACGCTTCCGTTTGCACCGTCGGCGCGATCGGTTTTCATAGTCGCAACGCCGTAGGAAACTCCGTCGACGAAGATCTCGATCGTGCCGCCGTCGGGACAAAGCGCTCCGGAAATTCCTATGCTCGTTCCCTTAAATTCGCAGGTAAGCTTTGCACCACCCTGCTTTGCAACGAAACCGATTTTGCCTTGAAGATCAGAATTGTAGAATTTGGCAAAACCGTTCTGCGACCAGGTGCTTTCGTTGGTAGTTATATTACGCGTGTACTCTGCCGCGACGTAGTTCTTGGGCTCGAACGCTCCGTCAAGTACGGAATAAGAATTTTCGTTTACTTCTCCGCCTTGCGATAAAATAACCTCGTCAGCCTGCGCCATAATTCTCTTGGTGATATTGTCGAAAGTGTCGTCTGTTAGACCGGGACGGCGTGAATTTAAGTAATTGTATCCTGATTTTTCTTTCAGGTTTTCCGGCAAACCGTTGAAACCGTTTGCCATTCCCACGATGGTGCAAGCGGTGGCGGCGTTACAGTCGTTGTCGCAACCTGCAATAACTGCGATTCTGGCAGTTTCTTCAAAGTCGTTTTGTCCGTAAACGAGAGCCATAACGGTTAATGCAAAGTTCATATTTGCGTCAACGCAGCTACCGTTCCAATATTTATCGTAAATTTCCTGTCTGGTCTGACGCCAGATTTCACGATCCGTCAGATATTGCGTTTCTTTTTGTCTGTACGAATTTACGACGAAGTTAACTATATCAACTGCCGATTGCGCTCTGCCTTCGGAATAAAGGAGTATTTTGGAAGATACCGTTGCAAGCGATTCCATTACGTCCGACTGAATAAACGCGTTACTGCAAAGCATAGCGTAATACGCGGCGTTTTCGAGCGCGTTACCGTCGCCGACCGATTTAAGCCACCAGACGGTACGCGTATACGCGTTTTCCGGCATTCCGGGAGCAATCATACCGAATATTTCGCTTTCGATCTGAGCGTCGATTGCGCCCCAATTCTGATTGTATTGTTTAGAGCCCGTATACGGAGGCAACAATCCGCTGCCCATAAGATTACGTGCCGTTTCGTTGCCGCACCAAACGTAGTTTTGGCAATGCGTAACCCACTCTTCCGGCATATCTTCGTAAACGACGTCGTTTACGCCGTAAACCTCCATCATATGCAGGAACATATACTCGACGTTGGTATCGTCGTCGGTACAATAGCCCTGACCGAGATTCCACTTAATTTCCGTAGCGGGATTCGGTTGGTCGTTGTACCTACACTCGGTGTCAAGTCCGGCGTAAATGCCCCAGTTTGCACCCGTCCAACCGCCGAAAATTTTATCGTACACCGTTGATTTATCTATTATCGTCGGCAAAACTTCCGCTTCGGCTCGAGTAACTTTTCCCGTAACGATAATGGGATCGAATGCGGGAACGTCAAATAAGCTGTATTTGTTGAAAGGTATCGCGCTGACCTTTACGCCGTAAGCAAACTCGCCGTTTTCGCTAATCTGCGCTACGGAGCCCGTAAGAGCAGCGCCGTTGAAAGAATACTCGGTCGTAATATTAAAACCGGTTTTGCCAATCGTTACGTAATCGGACAGATCGACGCTCGTCACGTTT
>JBJFAC010000263.1:0-2418 GCA_051887715.1 Candidatus Neoclostridium sp. | reverse complement strand
CACTTCAAAACTTTTGTGAAAGTGCGTGTCATAGCTCATGTTTCCGTATATGAAAGAATTGTAAATTCTGTTGCCGAACGTATTGCAAGGTTGATGAAACATATCTTTACTCTAAAAGTCGATTTATGTCTGTTATTGTACAACAAAAGTCTATAAATTGCAAGTACTTTACGCTATAATTGTGTTATAAAATAAAAAGAGGAAAGGAAAATGACGGGAAGGATTTTTTCGATAGAGGAGTTTTCGGTGTTTGACGGCGACGGCGTGCGGGAAACGGTTTTCTTAAAAGGCTGTCCGCTTCGTTGTAATTGGTGCCACAGTCCCGAAGGTCAGAACTATGAAGTAGAGGTGGTGCGCTCTCCCAACGGTTGCCTCGGGTGCGGAAAATGTCTTGACGCCGGGCAAAAGGCGATCGGAAAGCGCACTCTTACGAAAGAAAGCGTTGCCGCGTGTCCTCGCAATCTGGTTCGGGTGTGCGGATACGATATAGAAAGCAGTGCTCTTGCGGAAAATATTCTCCGTAATGCCGAGATTTTAAGCGAAACGGGCGGAGGAGTTACTTTTTCGGGCGGAGAACCGCTGTTTCAGTCCGAGTTTCTGCTTGAAACGCTGAAAGCGTTGCGTGGAAAAATCAACAGAGCGATTCAGACCACGGGCTTTGCGCCGCCGACGATATTTAACGAAGTTATTAAAGAAACCGAGCTCGTGTTGTATGACTTAAAAATAATGGACGCAAAAATGCACGAGCGTTATACGGGAGTAAGCAACGAAGTTATAAAGCAAAACTTTGCAACCTTGGCAGGCAGCGGAATAAAGTTTATTGCGCGCGTTCCGCTTATTCCGGGCGTTAGCGATACGAGCGAAAATATAACCGACTTATGCGAATTTCTAAAAGAAAATAAAGTCGATTACGTCGAGCTGTTGCCTTATAATAAGTTTGCCGGCAGTAAGTATAAAATGTGCGGCAGAGTGTACTCTCCTTTGTTTGACGAAAGTAAGCCGGTGGACGAACGAAGCGAAATATTTGAAAAATTCGGCATAAAGGCAAAAAAACTGTAGGAGTATAAAACTATGACGGACAGAGTAAATTTATTTTTGAACACGTTAAAAAGCCGTGAATATCGCAATAATCGCAGGACTGTACAATACGACGACTGTGCTTGCGGCAAGTATTATCGAACGGCGAATCTGTTTCGTGAGACCGAACGGGCCGAAACTCCGATTTTATACGACGGAGATTTGTTCGGTTTTAATCGTACCGTAAAAAATCTTTGCAATAACGGTATGAACGAGCTAAACAATTTTACCCCCGATTACGCCTGGGCAATGACGAACGGCTTTAAGAAGATAAGAAAAGAATTGACAAAACGGGCAAACGAGGCGTCGGACGACCGTAAAGATTTTTTTAACGCCGCAATCGAACAGCTCGATTGTATATCCGATTTAGCCGAGCGTTATCGCGTTTACGCAAGACGGAGCGGTGCGGATTGTCTTGCGGACGCGCTTGAAAACGTTCCGGAGAATGCTCCGAGGAACTATTACGAAGCGCTCGTCTTTATTAAAATTATTATATATTCTCTGCGCGCCTCTTACGTCCATCATATTACGTTTGGCAGGTTTGATCAGTATATGTATCCCTATTATATCAAGTCGATTGAAAACGGCATGACCGACGCGGAAATTCTCGAACAGACGGAGCTGTTTTTTATATCCGTGAATCTGGATACGGATTTATATACTGGCGTGCAGCAGGGCGACAACGGGCAAAGTCTGGTTCTCGGCGGCAGAACGCAGGCCAAAGAGGACGCGTATAACGAACTCAGCGAAATCGTAATGTCGGCGTCGGAGGAGCTTTGTATTATCGATCCGAAAATCAATTTAAGAGTGGATAAAAATACTCCGATCGAAAGATTTGTAAGAGCCACAAAACTGACCTCGAAAGGGCTTGGATTCCCGCAGTACTTAAACGACGACGTGGTTATTCCCGGTCTTGTAAAGCTCGGTTACGATTACGTCGACGCGTGCGATTATGCCGTTGCCGCGTGCTGGGAGTTTATTATTCCCGCCGAAAGTTGCGACGTTAGCAATATCGTAACTATGAATTTCCCGCTTATCGTCCGTAGAGCTACGATTTGCTCGCTTGAAAAATGCGACGACTACGACGAATTTTTCACCTGCGTCTGTCAGTCGCTGTACGACTATTTCGAGCAATTGAAAATCAAAGCCGCAGAAGTTCATAAGCGTTTAAAAGATTGTAATACGTTTGCGTCGCTGTTTATCAGAGGGTGCCGGGAAAAAGGACTTGATTATACCGAACTCGGCGCAAAATACAACAACGACGGCGTGCACGGGCTGGGAATAGCGCCTGCGGTGGACGCTATCGCCGCAATAAAAAAGCTGTGCTACTATAATAATAGC
>JBJFAC010000262.1:0-10983 GCA_051887715.1 Candidatus Neoclostridium sp. | reverse complement strand
GGGGTATGCGTTATATTTCGGCTACGCCGAAGTTATATTATATTTGCCTTAACTTCTCTCGAAGAGAGAAATATCACTTTGCTGAAAGCAAAATATCACGCCGAAGGCATATAACTTGCCGTAAGGCAAATATAGCTAGCGGAGTAGCGATAATCCCTATCGCTACTCCGCTAAATTCGCCGTCGTTTTTTTTGCGAGAAACGCTAAATAAAGAAAAAAATTACGCGTCGGAAAAACGATAAAAAATTACGCTCGGAGGGAAGGATAAAAATTAAAAAAAAGACGAAATTGCATACAAAAGGCGAAAAACGGCAATAAATAACGCGATTTACACGCTCGGACGGTGAAAAATCGCAAAAATTTTCGCAAACGACGGGGCAAACGCTTGCATTTTTTAAATTGTCGGGGTATCATTTATACGTGGGCGAGTATCACCCTATTTTTTGACGTGGAAAAACGGAGGCAGAGGCGCTATTTGAGAGATTTTCTAAAAGATATTTATCGTATGGAAGACGAATTTCTTTCGCCGTACGCGGCAAAGTCGCGCGATACTCTGGGACGGAAAACGTCGCTTGAGCCCAGCCCCATGCGCACGGAATACCAGCGCGATCGCGATCGCATAATCCATTGCAAGGCGTTTCGCAGATTAAAGCACAAAACGCAGGTGTTTCTTTCGCCCGAAGGCGACCACTACCGCACGCGACTTACGCACACGCTGGAGGTGGCTCAGATAGCCCGTTCGATAGCCAGAGCGTTGAAGCTTAACGAGGATCTCACCGAAGCGATAAGCCTCGGACACGACCTGGGGCACACGCCGTACGGACACGCCGGAGAGCGGGCGCTTTCCCAATTTACGCATTTTGCGCACAACGAGCAGTCCTTGCGCGTCGTGGACTATCTTGAATACGACGGCAAGGGAATGAATCTTACGCAGGAGGTGCGCGACGGCATAGTCAATCACACCAGCCGCGGAAACGCGTTTACGCTCGAAGGACACGTGGTTGCCTGGAGCGACCGCATCGCCTACATAAATCACGATATAGACGACGCAATACGCGCCGGGGTTATCGAAAACGAAGACATTCCCAAGCATTTCCGCGAGGTTTTCGGCGAATATCACGGCAAGAGAATAGACAGTATGATAATGGACGTGATAGAAAACAGCTATGGGCAGAAATACGTTCGTCCGTCCGAAAAGGCGGAAAAGGACATCAACGGTCTGCGCGAATGGATGTTTGAAAACGTCTACCGTTCGCCGCTTGCCAAGAGCGAAGAGCACAAAGCGGTGGATATGATAAAATACCTGTACGAGTATTTTTACGAAAACTACGAGCTTATACCCGAGGAGATACGCGCTAATTACGGCACGAAAGAGCAAAAGGTGTGCGATCACATCGCTATGATGAGCGATCAGTACGCCGTGCGCGTATACGAAGACATTACCGTTCCCAAAAGCTGGAGCAAAATTTAAGGAGCATTTTTGGACAGAGGCTGGATTGACGATCTGATTTCCAAGCTGAACATAGTAGACGTCGTGTCGAAGTACGTTCCGCTTAATAAAAAAGGCAGAACCCATTGGGGTTGCTGTCCCTTTCACCACGAAAAAGAGCCGTCTTTCGCAGTCAACGAGGACAAGCAGTTCTATCATTGCTTCGGCTGTAAGGAAAGCGGAAACGTCATTACCTTTATCGAAAAAATAGAAAGCGTGGAATTCTGGGACGCGGTTAAAATTCTGGCAAAGGAAGCCAATTTCACGTTGCCCGAACGCGCCGCGACGACCGCGAGGGACAGCGGTCTCGACGCTAAAAAGCGCGACAGACTGCTTTCGCTTATGCGCGCCGCAGGCAGGCACTACTACGACAATTTGCGCAAAAAGGAAGCCGCGCCCGCCATCGACTATATGAAGTCGAGGGGAATAGACGGAGCGCTAGCCCGCAAATTCGCGCTCGGTTACAGCGTGGACGGCAGGGAGATAATCGACTATCTGCAAGCGCAGGGCTACACGACCGACGAAATAAAGACGGCGGGCATAATAGAAAGCGGAGCGAACGGGCTTTACGACGTTTTCGCGCGGCGGCTTATAATTCCCATCGTCAATCATCTCGGCGAGGTAGTGGCGTTCGGAGGGCGACTGCTAAACCCTTCCACGCACATAGCGGTCAAGTACCGCAATTCGTCCAATACGCCGATTTTCGATAAATCTCGCACGCTTTTCGCGCTTAATCTCGTAAAAAAGAAAAAGCAGAAGGAAAACGTAAGCTACGTGATAGTCGCGGAAGGCTATATGGACGTAATGATGCTGCACAAAGCCGGCTTTGACACCGCGATAGCGAGTATGGGCACGGCGCTGACCTTCAAGCAGGCAAAGCTGATCAGAAATTACGCGCAAAACGTGTATATCAGCTACGACGGTGATTCCGCAGGGCAGGCGGCAACGCTTCGCGGACTGGACATACTGAAATCGGCGGGGCTTAACGTCAAAGTAGTCGTTCTGCCAAACGGGCTGGATCCCGACGATCTCATTAAACAGCGCGGGCGGGAAGCCTATCGGAAACTGCTTGACGAGGCGCTTACGCTTACCGAGTATAAGCTGGAAAACGCCGCGAAAAGGTACGATCTGACCACGCCTGACGGCAAATCGGCGTACGCCATCGAGGCGCTCAGAATAATAGGAGAGCTTGAAAGCCCGGTCGAGCAGGAGGAATACGTTCGCGTAGTCATCAAAAATACGGGCTATCGCAAGGAAACGCTGCTGAAACAGCTGGGACTGACCGCGCAAAGCAAAGACGAGGAGCAGCGTAAAGACCGTCAGAAGGACGCGCAGGAGCAGAAGCCCGAAAAGGAGAGCGCGGACAAGCGCGCGTTATTCGTGGTTGCCAGCCTGATCCACAATCGCGACTACGCGGATTTTAACGCGGACGTTTATCCGTACTTAAAGCATCCGTATTTGCAAAAGGCTTACGAATACGCCGTGGAATGCAGAAAATCGGGCGAAAAGTGCAATCCGTCGGCAATGTTCAGTATTCTGGAAGAAAAGGAGGCTTATTCGATAGCAGGATACGAATTTCTCGAGGGCGACAACGCCGCGAAGTTCGCCGCTTGCGTAAGCGGTATGAAAGCCGATTACCTCGGCTTGGAGAAACAGCGTCTGGCAATCGAGTACGAAAAGAGCAAGGACGTCGAGTGCCTGAAGAAAATAATGAAAATAGAAGAACAATTACGAGAAATCAAAACGGGGGGTTGCTGATATGAGCATCGAAAATAACCAAATTATTATGTCGGCTCTTGACAAAATAGTAAAAATCGGCAAGAAAAAGGGTATGCTTACCGTGGACGAGGTTACGAGAATACTCGTCGTCGACGCGGACGCATCGAAATCTGACGTTGAAGAAGCGTTCAAGTACCTTGAAAAGCAACACGTTCTGGTCATCGACAACCAACTCGAAGAGGATACGAGCAAGGACATTCCCACGGACGACGCCGTTCGTATTTTTCTCAATGCGATCGGCAAATATCCTTTGCTCAGCGCGGAAGAGGAAAAGGAGCTCAGCAAGCGGATACGCGAGGGCGACGACGAAGCGTTCGACAAGCTGGTTATGTCCAATCTGCGACTGGTCGTTTCGGTCGCAAAGAAGTACATAGGGAAGGGACTGGATCTGGACGATCTTATTCAGAACGGCTGTCTGGGCGTTATGACCGCCGCAAGGAAGTTCGACTACGAAAAGGGCTATCGTTTTTCCACTTACGCCACCTGGTGGATACGCCAGACCGTAACGCGCGCGATAAGCGATACCGCTCGCACGATACACCTTCCCAACTACGTCAAGGACTGTATCGACAAGATGAACAACGTGACGCGCGCCTACGAACAGGAATTCGGCGAACAGCCCACGCCCGAATATATTGCGGAAAAGCTGGGCGAACCGCTGGAAAAAGTGCTGTTCTACCGTCAGGTTCAGCAGCGTAACCTGTCGTTGTACGACGCCGTGGGCGACGACGGAGACACCGTTATTCTCGATATGATAGAGGATACGGCAGGTAAAACGCCCGAAGGCGAAGCAATGCGCTCTGCCGATCGGGAAGTGCTTATGCGCGCGCTTTCCACGCTGGAAGCGAGAGAGCAGATAATAATACGCTGTCGTTACGGCTTTGACGACGGCAAGCCCAAAACGCTTAAAGAGGTGGGCGAGCTGTTCGGCATCACGCGCGAACGCGTTCGTCAGATAGAGATAAAAGCGCTAAGAAAATTGCGTATGCCGGGACGCAGTAAAGAAATCCGACAAATAGTTAAGAATTAACCGCTTAGTTACCGGAGGAATTATGGAAAACGTTACAACTCAGCATTTAGACGTAATAGTGTTGTCGCTCGAAAAGGCGGCAGGCGAGAAAAAAAGCATCACGTACGACGACGTAAACGGAGCGTTGTCAATGTCGCGAGTCACTCCCGACGACATCGAATATATTTTTTCCGCGCTTGCGTCCAAGGGGATAGCAATTTCCAAGAAAGAAGAGGAAAAATCCGAAGCCGACCTCGGCGATAAAATAATGAACGAGGTCAAAAAGCTTATTTCGATAGGCAAGCAAAAGGGCAGGCTGACGTACGACGAGGTGGGCGAACGCCTTGCCGTAGAGTGCGAAGCCAACGCCGAACAGATGGAAAAGGTGTTCAGTATTCTGGCGGCGAACGGCATAGTCATATACAACAACATGCCCGAACTGCTGAAAGACGATCTGGACAAGATTATGAACGAGGTGTCGATAGACGACCCCGTTAAGGTGTATCTTAAGGACATCGGCAAGGTGCCGCTTCTGACCATGGAGGAGGAAATGGAGCTTGCCAAACGCATGAAGGAAGGAGACGAAGAGGCGAAAAAACGGCTCAGCGAGGCAAATCTCAGGCTGGTCGTTTCGATTGCAAAGCGCTACGTCGGTCGCGGTATGCTTTTCCTCGATCTCATACAGGAAGGCAATATGGGGCTTATGAAAGCGGTGGAGAAGTTCGACTGCACGAAGGGCTTCCGTTTTTCCACTTACGCCACCTGGTGGATCCGTCAGGCAATAACCCGCGCCATTGCCGATCAGGCGCGCACTATCCGTATTCCCGTGCATATGGTGGAGACCATCAACAAGCTCATTCGCGCGAACAGAACGCTCGTCCAGCAGTACGGCAGGGAGCCTACGGTTGCCGAGCTCAGCAAGGAAATGGATATGCCTGAGGACAAGGTGCGCGAGATACAGCGCATTGCAATGGATCCCGTCAGCCTCGAAACGCCTATCGGCGAAGAGGACGACAGCCATCTGGGCGACTTTATAGAGGACGACAAGGCGGCGGCTCCGCAGGACGTTGCGACCTTTACTATATTGAAAGAACAGCTTATGGCTATTCTGGACACGCTCACCCCGCGTGAAGAAATGGTGCTTCGCCTTCGTTACGGACTGGACGACGGACATCCGCGCACGCTCGAAGAGGTTGGCAAGGAGTTCCACGTCACCCGCGAGCGCATACGCCAGATAGAGGCAAAGGCGCTGAGAAAGCTACGTCATCCGCAGCGCAGTAAAAAGCTTCGCGATTATATGGACTGATGAAAAGACTGCAAGCGATAGCCGATCAGATAGTCCCGTGCGAAGTGTTTGCCGACGTCGGTTGCGACCACGGCATCGTGGGACTGTACGTAGCCGAACGCGGACTTGCCGCGCGGATATGCGAATGCGACGTAAGCGAGGACAGCCTTAATAAAGCGCGTTCGCTCGTCGGAGAACGGGCGGAATATTTTTCGGGCGACGGCTTTATTCCGCTTACAGAAAAAAACGTAACCGTCGATCAGGCGGTAATCGCCGGTATGGGCGGCGAGCTGATAATAAAAATTTTAGAAAAATGCCCGAATAAGCCGCGACTGATATTGGGAGCGCAAAAAAACACCGATAAACTGCGTAGATATCTGGTTTCTCACGGATACAGGATAGACCGTGATTTTATGGTGGAGGACGGCGGCAAATTTTACGACGTAATCGTAGCCGTCGAGGGCGAGGATAAAATGCTTGACGACACGGAGGCGTTTGCCGGGAAGTATTACAGGCAGAAAAACGCCGATCTTAAAGCGTGGTGCGAGTACAACCGAAAGCGCGTGGGACAGTACAAGCCGACCGAAAACAACGTAAAAATTCTTTCAATGATAGCCGAGGTGGAAAAATGGCAACGGTAAAAGACGTAGCACGGCTGGCGGAAAAGCTTTATCCGCCGCAAAACGTTTGTATGCAGGATTATATCGGCTTGTCCGTGGGCGACTTCGATTCACGCGTAACTAAAGCGTTGGTTTGCCTGGACTGCACCTTAAATATCGTGGAAGAGGCGGCGGCGACTGGCGCACAGATGATAATATCGCATCATCCGCTCATTTTCGGCTCGATCGGCAGAGTTACCGCGGACGATCCGATCGGCAGAACAATTCTGCTTGCCGCAAAATACGGAATAAGCGTTTATTCGGCGCACACGAATATGGACTGCACGAAGGGCGGAATAAACGATTTCGTTGCGAAAGCGCTTGGCTTAAAACACGCCGAACCGCTTGTCGAAGTGAACGAAAACGCCGCTTTGGGGCGCGTGGGAGAGCTTGAAAAGCCTATAAGCCTGCGCGAATACGCAAAGTTTGTCGCGGAAAAGCTTTCCGACAGGCACGTTAAGGTGTACGGCGAGGATAAAGCCGTTAAAAAAGCAGCCGTAATCAACGGCGCGGGCGGCGACGTCGAAACGGTGATCGCGGCGAAAAAGAAGGGCGCGGACGTTCTCGTCACGGGCGAGATCAAGCATCACGTGGCGTTATACGCGCGTTTTGAAGGAATAAGCATAATAGAGGTCGGGCATTACGCTTCCGAGCGGATCTATATTCCGCGTCTTACGGAGCTGTTGTCCGCCGAGGCAAAGAAAAACGATTTGGAAATTCAATTCACGGCGGCGGAAAGCGAAAGCGATCCCGCGCTGTAAGGAGTAAGATATGGATTTGGACAATTTACTTAAGTATCAGGCAATCGACGTGGAACTCAAAAAACTGCAAAGGGATATGAATTCCAACGAGAACTGCAAAAAAGCGGACGAAGCAAAACGCCGCTTTAACGAAATGCGCGCCGTCGTTGCCAAGAGCGAAAACGTTGCCACCAAGGTATACGGTGGCTACGCCGAGTCCGTTCGTCATTACGACGAAACGCTTAAAAAAGCGGAAGAGCTTATGGCTAAGCTCGAAGACGAAGCCACGAGCGAAGAAGAAGCGGAAAAGATCGTCGAAAATCTGGTTGCGATCAATAAAAAGCTGGGCGAGATCGCCAAATTTATAGAAAGCATCAAGGAAAAGGGAGAAACCGCCGTCCGTGATTTTTCCGCCGCTCAGAAAAACGGCAGAAAACTGAAGGAGGAATATTCCGCCGCCCGCGATCAGCTGCAAAAGTTAGAGGACGAGAACAGACCGAAAATAGAGGAATTACAAAAAAGAATGTCCGAAGCGCGCTCCAAGGTGAGCGAAAATCTGCTTGAAACGTACGATAAGGTCTCTTCGGAAGTAGGACTTCCGGCGTTCGTCGAGGTGTACGAATCCGCTTCGGGCGATATGAACTGCGCGTACTGCGGAATGAGCCTTTCGCTTAACACGAAGAGCGATCTTAAGGACAGCGGTTACTGCGTGTGCGAAAAGTGCCGCAGGATCATTTATTCCAAAAAGAAATAACCTTTTGCTCCGCGAGCGAATATAATATTGTTCAGAGCGATAAAAACGGAGGAAAAAAATGCAAAAAATAACCAAGGCGGTCATTCCGTGCGGAGGTATGGGCACGAGGTTTCTGCCCATCACCAAGACGTTGCCAAAGGAGATGCTGCCCGTAATAGACACGCCCGTGCTGTCGTACATAGTGGAAGAGGCGGCGTTAAGCGGAATAACCGACGTACTTATAATAATTAACGAAAAGAAAAAGGACATAAAAAAATACTTCTCGCCCGATCCCGAGCTGGAAGATGCGTTGCTTGCCGCAGGTAAAACGACTTATCTCGAACGCCTTAAAAACATATATTCGATGGCAAATATAAACTTCGAGTATCAGCCGAAGCCGCTCGGAAGCGGCGACGCGGTTATGCGCGCAAAGAGCTTTACGGGCGATCAGCCCTTTTGCCTCAGCTGGGGCGACGATCTGATCGAGGCGCGTCCGCCCGTTATGGAACAGCTTATTGGCGCGTTTGAAAAGACGCACTGCCCGATAGTGGGCGTTCAGCGTATGGACGGCGACGACATAGTCAAGTACGGCGTGGCAAAGGTTTCGGAAAGCGAAGGAAAGCTGCATCGGCTGGACGGAATAGTGGAAAAACCGCCGCTTGACAGTCTGCCTTCGCGGCTTGCAAGTCTCGGAAGATACGTGCTCACCCCCGCGGTGTACGGCGCATTGGAGAAAATAACGCCCGGTCTGGGCGGCGAGCTGCAATTCACCGACGCGCTTAAAATAATGTGCCCCGACGTATACGCGTACGAATTTGACGGGAAGCGCTACGATATGGGCGATAAATTCGGCTCTATGCAGGCGATAACCGAGTTCGCGCTTAAAAACGACGAAATAGGGGATAAGTACAAAAAATATCTCAAAGAGCTGGCAAAAACGCTATGAAATTAAACAACGCGCTCATAATAGGACGGAACGCGCCCACCGACGCAAACGGCGTTATAAACAGAGTCTGCCCCGGCGGCTACGTCGACGTGATCCGCGAGGGAGAGTGCCGCGGCGATAAAATTTTCATTTCTTCGCTCGTAAAAGCGGAGGACGAAATATACGAGATCGCCGATTACTGCATCGAACGCAAAGCCGAGGTGATCGTCTGCGCCGGCGACGATCTGTACGATTCGGGCTTAATAGAAGCGAGAGAGCGTCTTTCGCCCGTTTTGTATCTGCACAAAATAGGACTTCTGGACGGAAACTGCAGCGTCGTGGGAGGAATCTGTCTGGATCGCGACGACGCCGACCTTATGGCGCAGTGTTCGGCTCGCCTTATCGTCTGCCCCACTTATTCGTGCGGCACGGGCAGGGGAATACCGATTATTACTCCCGCCCTCGGCAAAATCGAAATATCGCTGGGTACGTTCGACAATCGTTTCAACAAAAGCGGCAGTATAATAGAGGAGGCGAAAACGCTCTATCTCGGCACGGCGGCGGTTATGCGCAGACAAAACGCGCTCAGTATAGAACGGCTTGCCGAAATAGTCGGTTGCGACGACGATACGGCGCTGTTCAACGCTCTTAACTTAAAATAACGATATTATTAAACGATATAAAGGAAAAAACGCTTCGACGAAAGTAAAATCCGTCGAGGCTTTTTCGTCCGTAAAAGCGAGCCCGAGAGAAAATAAGAACAAAATAAAAAGCAAAAGGAAACGCGACTTAAAAACACGCCGTTTTTTCATAGTATTTTCACATAATACGCTTTACAAATAATAATATTGGCTGTATAATAGTTAGGGTATTAACTATCGGGAGGTCGAAAATCAAAGAATGCAGATAGGACTTCAGGTGAAAATACTCGGAACGCTCATCGATCGCGAGATCCGCGCCGGGGTTTCCGAGTGCAAGCTGGAAAAGATGACCAATATGCACGGGCACATAATCGGCTATTTGCGCCGTAATTCGGACAAAGAGATATTTCAGCGCGACATAGAAAACAGATTTATGATAAGCGGCGCGTCGGTCAGCGAGATATTGAAGCTGATGGAGAAGAACGGGCTGATACGGCGTTTGCCGGTGGAGCGCGACGGTCGGCTTAAAAAAATCGTGCTGACCGATAAAGCGCTTGAAATGCACGACGAGGTGCGCGTTTCCATCGACGGCGTTGAGCGGGAAATAGCGGAGCTGCTCACCGAGCAGGAACGGAACGAATTCGACCGCATTGCCGCTAAACTGATAGAAAAGCTTAAACAAAGAAAAAAAGAGGAGGTTTTATGATAAAAAAGTTACTCAAAAGCCTGCGCGAGAACAAATTGTACGCAATACTCACTATGGTTGCGATGACGTTTGAAGTCGCGATGGAAGTTGTCATACCGCTGATAATTTTTGAATTCGGCAAGTGCGTCTATCCTCAGGACAACGGCGATCCCGATATAAACGGAATGATTTACTACGGTTGTCTTATGGTGGGAGCGGCGATACTGTCGCTTTTAGCGGGTATACTGGGCGGAAAATTCGGCGCGAAAGCGTCCGCAGGCTTCGCCAAAAATTTAAGATACGATATGTTCGCTAAGGTGCAAAGCTATTCATTTGCCAACATCGATAAATTCAACTCGTCGTCGCTGGTGACGCGTCTTACCACCGACGTCGGAAACGTTCAGATGTCGTTTATGATGATAATCCGCACGGCGATACGCGCGCCGCTTATGCTGATATTCTCGATAATAATGAGCTTTTCCATCGACACGCAGCTTCCCTGGATATTCTTCGTGACAATGCCCATACTGCTGTTCTCGATAATAATAATCGTGCGATTTGCAATGCCTATTTTCAAAAAGGTGTTCAAGCGTTACGACGCGCTCAACGAGTCCGTTCAGGAGGATATAAAGGGAATGCGCGTGGTCAAAGCGTACGTGCGCGAGGATTACGAAACGAAAAAATTTACCACCGTATCCGACGAACTTAAAGGTCATTTCACCAAAGCCGAGCGTATTCTTGCGGTAAATAACCCGATTATGAACTTCTGCCTGCAGGGAGCCTTGATCGCGATAGCGTTCTTCGGCTCGAAGATAATCACGGGAGGAGAAACCTCGCTTAACTCGATGGGACTGCAAAGTCTGCTCACCTATTCGATGCAGATACTGATGTCGCTTATGATGCTGTCTATGATATTCGTTATGATAACGATGTCCGCGGAATCCGCTCGTCGTATCGTCGAAGTGCTGGACGAGGAAAGCACGCTGGTCAGCCCCGAAAACGCGTTAAAGGAAGTCAAAAACGGCGACGTCAGATTTG
>JBJFAC010000261.1:0-11003 GCA_051887715.1 Candidatus Neoclostridium sp. | reverse complement strand
TGCTTTGCTTGATTTTTTCTGCTTGTTTAAATGTTCCAGGATATTCGAAATATTCACCATATGTGGGGAGAGGATTGTCATATGTTTTATATGATGGGGCATACGAAGTAAAGAATAGTGATGGGAGTGGGACCGGAACGTTTTATGTGATAAAAGGTCAAATTAGTTTTAATGGGAGCTCTTCGTTTCATATTACACCCTACTCTCTTGTAACTCACGGAGGAACATATATAAATATAGGTGCTATAATAGCTCAAATCATTGCTCTATATTTCATCGTTGTTGGCGCAGTAAAAATCATACAAATAACCCGATATGAAAAAAAAGAAGGTGAGGAGAATTAATGAAAGAACTCAAATTTAATAGATACGAAGTCATTATAGACGGCACGGATTACACAAATCACGTGCCGTTTCCTTTAAAGTGGAGCGAATTACTTGATGAACAACTTGACGAAGCAAGCCTGCAACTTGTGCGCGTTCCTATAGACAACTTTGAGTCGCTTATAAACGCAACTGTAAAGGTGTGGGAGCCGTTGGTCCGGTCGCGTAAAAACAGGTAGCCAAGCTGATTATTAACGCGCACACTCAAAATATTTATAGCTCCGAATAAAAGAAAAAGAAGCGGTTTTATCGACCACTTCTTTTTTTGGTGCGAAGGACGGGACTTGAACCCGTATGGTTGCCCACACGCCCCTCAAACGTGCGCGTCTGCCAGTTTCGCCACCCTCGCAAGCCTTGATATTATAGCAAAAAAGGAGAAGGTTTGTCAAACGTTTTGGGGGCATAAATCGCTAAATTTTATTTTTTGTGTAAAATATGCGGTCATGACGGCAAAAACCGTAAAAAAAGCGGGGAAAAGAGCATTGTCGCGACGCTTAGGCGGTTACTATTTTAAAAAAGAGCGTTTGAGCGATAAGTAAAAAAATGTTAAAAGTTAATCGGCTTTGCGCATTACAATTGACAAACGGCGAATTTTGTTGTATGATATATATACCTTTTTGAAGAACGTTACCGATTCAGACGCGGCGAAAGCCGTGCAAATAACGACCACTTGGAGAAAATATACTATGAAGAAACGGATTTCGATTGTTTTTCTATCGATTATTATAGTCTTTACCGCGATTTCGGGCATTGTCGGATGTGCCGACAATACTGCAGCTATCGTCACGGAGAAAGACCTTATCTTATATTATAAGGAGGTCGCGGACGGAGAAAACCGCATTTTCACGAATGCGGACGAATACGACGCCGAGAGCGGAATATTCAATCTCACGCTTGAAGTGGAGCAATCGGAATACGATTTCAACGCGCATTTCAGAGCGCCTTCCGGGCAGAAATGGTCGCTGTATGCGGACGCTGAGGGAAGAGAGCATATTGCCACCAAGCGCGTAGTCAATTTTAAAAACGGCGAAAATCTGTTTTATCTGGTCGTGCAGGACAGGAACGAGACGTGCCAGAAGACTTACGTCGTGCGCATTGACAAGAAATATCTGGTTACGCTTACCTTCTACAAGCGCGACGGAAGCGTTTGTACCGAGCTCGGACAGAAGTTCAACGATTTCATAAACGGTAACAACGGTCGGATAAACGAGAAAAACGAGGTGGTTCTGCCGGGCGGAACGACGGTTGACCGGCTGCCCGAATATCCTTACGAAAAGGGCTACGAGTTTAAAGGCTGGCTGTGCGACCAATTCGTTAAAGACGAGCCGGTCACTAAAAACCTTGAGTTTACGCCCGACGTCAACGCCGAAAAATACGAATGCGTTCTGGACGCGGACGGCGGATACGTTCCCACGGGAGAAAGCCGCGTAACGCTGACCTTCGATCAGGGCGTAACCCTTCCCGTTCCCGCCAAGTCCGGCTATAATTTCGTGGGCTGGAAGTGCGATCTTTTAGACGGCTTATTCACCGACGAGAACGGCGCAATGCTTGCTCCGCTCACCAAAACGCTGAAGGACGCGGTTGCGGTAGCGGTATGGCAGCCCAAGAGAATAAAGCTTACTTTCGATTCCGACGGCGGTTCGCCCGTCGCTTCAATAACTCAGGACTACGGCACGGAAGTCGTAAAGCCTGCAAATCCGACTAAACGCGGATACACCTTCCTCGGCTGGACGCCTGCCGTCCCCGCGACTATGCCTGCGGAGGACAAGCATCTGGTTGCCGAGTGGCAGATAAACGTGCATACCATACGTTTCAACAGCGACGGCGGTTCTACGGTCGGCTCCGTAACGCAGGAATACGGTACGGCGGTTACCGCGCCCGCGGCGCCCGTCAAACGGGGCTATACTTTCGTCAGATGGCAGCCTGCCGTTCCCGAGGTTATGCCCGACGAGGACCTCGATCTCACGGCGATATGGAAGGTCAACGTCTATTCCGTTACTTTCAATCTGGAAGGAGGAAACATTGACGGAGAGAGCGAGTACGTTCAATCTTACGATTACGGCGCGCAGATTGCCGCTCCCGCCAACCCCGTAAAGAGGGGCTACACGTTCAAGCGCTGGCTCAACCTGAAAGGAGAGGAGCAGAAATTCCCCGTTACGATGGAGGATAAGAACGTAACCTTTACCGCCGAGTGGCAGATAAACAAATACAAGCTTACTTACGTTTACGGTATCGAAGGCAAAGCCGACGTGCAGATAGAAAAGAATTACGGCGACGCGATAGCGGAAATAGCAACGCCCGTAAGAGAAGGTTACACCTTTACCGGTTGGGAAGGCGAAAAAGTGACCGTAATGCCCGATCGTGACGTCACGTACACGGCTCAGTGGATAATAAATCAGTACACCGTTACGTTCGATTATAACGGTATAACCGTAAACGGCGAGGATAAAAAGGTGATTCGCGCCGATTATAAGAGCGCGATCGCCGTACCCGACAATCTGCAAAGAGAAAACTATACGTTCGTGGGCTGGAGGCTTAACGGAGCGATTGCCGTGCCCGTAACCGTAATGCCGGCAAAAGATATGCTTTACGTTGCGGAATGGCGCAGAAATCAAAGCACGGTCACCTTTAAAAACGGAGACGAAATACTTCAGGTTACCACGGGCGACGTGGGCAGCGCGCTCACTAAGCCCCAAAACCCCGTAAAGACGGGCTACACCTTCAAGGGCTGGTCGGTCGAAACGGACGTATATCCCGAAAACGACGCGGTGATCGAAGCGGTATGGGAAATCAACAGACATTCGATCACTTACAAAAACGGCTTAGGCTTGGGCGACAGAATTGACTGGTTCAACTTCGGTCAGACGGTCACGCCCGCTCCCAATCCAGAGAAGGAAGGCTACACGTTCACCGGCTGGGAGCCCGCTCTTCCGGAAATTATGCAGGACGAAGACGTAATCGTTGTGGCGCAGTGGACCTTAAACGAGTACGAGATCGTTTTCGACAGCGACGGAGGCACTCCCGTTGCCACGATAAAACAAGGCTACGGAACCGGCGTTACCGCTCCCGATGATCCCGAAAAAACGGGCTACGAATTTGCCGGCTGGCAACCCGCCCTTCCCGAAACCATGCCGCTTAACGGAATGACGGTCAAGGCGCAGTGGAACGCAATCGTATATACCGTAACGTTCACAGCTAATCAAGGCAAATTTCCCGACGACAAGGTCACCTATATTGAAAGAAAAACTTACGGAGCGGAGGTAAACGAACCCTCGGTTCAGCCCACGCGCGCAGGATATACCTTCACCGGTTGGCAGTACGACGGCGGCACGGCGGTTACTTTTCCGTTCACTATGGGAGCAGATAACCTGATAATCAAAGCAGGCTGGAAGAAAAAACTGACGGTAAATCTGAATGCAAATCAGGGTACGATCGACGGCAGCGAAACCAAGCTCTTAGGCGAATTTATGAGCGACGTGACCGATCTGCAGTTGGGAGTACCGGTAAGAGCGTATTACGAGTTCGTCGGCTGGGCGACTTCGCAAAGCGGTACTCCCGTAACCGGAGCGGACGGCGTTTGCGCGTCTATTCCCGGCACGGACGCGTCCGAGATCACCTTCTACGCAATCTGGACGCCGATAGAGTACACCGTAACCGTAAACTATACCAGCGGGCAAAACTCCTGGGGCGTTATAAAGATCAACGGCACGGTTCGCACTTCCATAAAGGCGAACGTGACCTCCGCATTAACGTTTGTCGCAACGGCAAACGACGGCTACGAATTCGTCTGTTGGACGATTAAGGGCAGGCAGTACGCCCAGTCCGCGCTGACGCTCGAAAGCGGCAGAATAACCGAGGACACCTTCCTTACCGCAACCTTCAAGGAACTCAGCGGTACCGCGATAGGCACCGAGGCGGAGCTGCGCGCAATGACCGCCGACGGCGAATATTATCTTAAAAACAACGTAGCGTTAACTCAGGACTGGACGCCGATCGAAAACTTTTCGGGCACCTTTGACGGAAGAGGATTTACCGTATCGAACGTGTATTTCTCTACCGAAACGGGTAAAATGCAGAACACCGGCAATAAGGGAATGGGATTTTTCGCTTCGATAGCAAGCACGGGAATCGTAAAAAATCTCAATCTTGCGGTAAATATGGAACTTAAAACCTATTCAAACAGCACTACGTCGCAGCTTTCGTTCGGCGCGATCGCGGGCGTGAACAACGGTATTGTCGAAAACTGCTCGGCAAGCGGATCGATCAAGTCCACCATGGGACAATTTTCCTATAACATTTACGGAGAATACGTCGTGGGCGGCGCCGTTGGACACAACATGGGCAGAATAAGCGGCGTTAAAAGCAGCGTAACCGTTACCGTTAACGACGTGTGCGAAAATAAATATCCCGTCGGAGGACTGTCCGTGGGCGGCGTCGTCGGTATGCACGGCAAAATTTCGGATAAGGAAACTCAGGGCTCTCAGCTGATAATCGAATACTGTTATGCTTCCGGAACGGTCAACGGCGGTTCGGAATACTACGTCAGTCTGTTCGTGGGCGGAGTAGTAGGATCTGCGTACGCTCCCGTAACCGACGTCAAGTCGGCGGCGACGGTCAACGTCGTATGTAAGGACGTAAAGTCCGTAGGCGCGGCGACTAACCAGGTGTTTGCAGGCGGCGTGGCAGGTATTATGGGCGGCGAGTATTTAAGAAGAGCGTACTGCTCCGGAAAGATAAACGTAAATGCGACCGGTAACGTCAGAGCGGCGGGAATCTGTAACGCTATGAACCGTTCCTCTGCGGCTGTAGAAATAACGTCCGCAGTATTTGCGGGTAGCGTAACGGCATCGGTTCAGCCTTCCGCGTTATCCGACGCCGCCAGTCTTTCGGCAGGCAGAATATGCGGCTCCTATGCGAATAAACCGGATAATATGTCCAACCTGTTCTACGTTGGAAACGCGACCGTATCTGCAAAGGTAGGCGATTCGTCCGGCGACGACGCGACCTTCACCGACGCCGAAGCGGTAGTGGTGAAAAACAGCGACGGAGCCATTGAGCGGCAGGGAACGGCAAGCGCGTCCTGGTATGAAAACGACCTCGGTTTCGGCTCCGGATGGAGCTACGCCGACGGCGCGCCCAAGCTCGATATAGAATAATCGGTTAAAAAATGAAAAAGGCAGACGAAACGCTCGTTTGCCTTTTTTACTATAACAACGGCAAGACTCGTAGAGTATTGCCGAAAAACCAGCGGCTATGCCGGCGGATAAACCTTATGAGCTTTATTGAAGGGCGGCGCTTATATTATTAAAAGCA
Source organism: Candidatus Neoclostridium sp. (assembly GCA_051887715.1). Lineage (GTDB taxonomy): Bacteria > Bacillota > Clostridia > Christensenellales > Pumilibacteraceae > Neoclostridium. Next base: position 5,307 of record JBJFAC010000261.1, on the reverse strand, counting down.
GATTAAAAAATTAAATGCTTGTTTAAGAAAATAAATGTGCAGTATCGTTCAAAATCGTCTGACTTTTTATTTACAACAATGACGCCGTTGATAAAATTGTAAAATTATGTAAATAATAAAAAGAAAAACGGTCAAGAAAAAATACTGTTATTATTCCGTTGTAAACAGCCGCTCTGAAACGATGGAAGACGTAATATTTGCATGTCAAAGTCGTATAAAATTGAAAAACTATTAGGCAAATTGTGTTCCCGTCAATAGTAGAAAATTTCAAAGCATAATTTTTTTTCTCTAAATTTCCGAAAAAACAGTTGACTTCAATACAGTTTTTCCATTAAAATAGAAAAGTATTCCGCGGCGTTGTTAAACAACGGATTAATTGTCTTAAACGGCAGAAATTTCGACAAATACTACTTTGATTTAGAGGATTGTTATTTATATGTTCGGACAGAAAGAAAAAAAGTACGATTTCCGTAGTCGTCTGTTGTGTGGGTTCGAGCTCGAGGCTAACTGCGCGAAAAGGAAGAAAAGAACAGATGAAATTTCGTTAAAAGGCGGAGTTTTTTTTACGGGCTTTTGTTGCAGTGAAACAGAGTATGCAAAAAAACATTTCTGCGATTTTTTAAGGATAACTGCCGGAGTCCTTACGCCCGAAAACGTAAAGGGCATAAATATAGAATTTATAAAAGACAGTCGTGCGCTTGGTAAATATGCTGCGTATAAGGGGCGGTCGGTTACCGTTTCGGATAATAAAATTACCGTTAACGCTTTTGATAACAGGGGAGCGGCCGCCGCTCTTTACGACATAGAAAAACTTATATCTGTTGCGGGCGCGCCGTATCTGAAAAAAGGCGAATATAAAAATAAGCCGCTTTTCTCGCCGCGTATGGTTCATTCCGCTTACGGGCTTGATGAATATCCCGAAGAGTATATGGTAAATCTCGTAAAAGAGGGTATAGACGCCATTGTGGTGTACGTTAAGGACGTAAACACCACGCAGGTCGGAAAGCTGGACTTTAACGCGCTTATCGAAAAGGCCGGCAGTATCGGGCTTGACGTTTACGCATATTGTATGCTTAACAATTTCAATCATCCGGCGAATGAAAATGCGGAAGCTGTTTTCGACGGTATTTACGGAAATTTTTTCCGGGCGCATCCGGGGTTTAAAGGTCTGATTTTAGTGGGCGAATCGGTGGAGTTTCCGAGTCGCGACGAACACGTCGCTTGCCGTCATTATTACGAGCTTGGCCCCGATAATCTTCCGGACGGCAAACTTTCGCCCGGCTGGTGGCCGTGTAAAGACTATCCCGAATGGTTGACCCTGGTGGTAAAAAGCGTAAGAAAAGTTAATCCTCAGGCAGATATAGTATTCTGGACGTACAATTGGGGTTTCGCCCCCGAAAAGGACAGAATAGCGCTGATAAACAGTCTGCCAACTGACATTAGTCTACAGGTAACGTTCGAAATGTTCGAAAAGTATCCCGCGGGAGATATCGATGAGATGGTGTGTGATTATTCAATAGCTTTTCCCGGTCCCGGCAAGTATTTTTTGAGCGAAGCCGAAGCTGCCGCGAGAAGGGGTATACGCTTATACACAATGTGTAATGCCGGCGGCAGAACGTGGGATTTGGGCATGTTACCTTTCGTTCCCGCAACCGAACTTTGGAAAGAACGGTACGAAAAACTTGTTGAATGCCGTAAAAAATACGGTCTGACGGGGTTGATGGAGTGTCACCATTTTGGCTATACGCCTTCGTTTTTAACGCGTTTTGCCGGGTATTGCTTTGAAGAATCGGGTGTAAACGCCGACAAAACGGGTTCGGAGAGCGAATTCGAGAACAATCTTGACTTATCGTTGAAAGAATTTTTTCGCGGGAACGCGGGGATTGTGAAACGGGCGTTGAAAGAAGTTTCTTCCGCAATGCGCATATATCCGCCGACAGACGAAATGCAGTACGGTCCCATGCGCATATCAACCGCTTATCCGTTGAATTTGTTGAAAAATCTTCAGCCGAAAGAAGAGCAGGAAGTATCTAACGGTTTATCGATTTGCAAAACTATGTTCAAACCTTTGGATTTAGGTCGCTACACTCCGCAATGCTTAAGAATAGACGGCGAAATAAAAGTATTGGGGAAGATAGCTTCAAAAATAGAAAAGGCCTATTTATTGCTCGAAAAAGCGGGAAACAAAAACGACGGACTGTTGCGGCTTATCAATTTATTAAAATTTATGCGCTGTTCTTTCGTTACTGCGGAAAACACGCTTACTTTCTATAAATGGAAGTGCAGGTTTCTGAGTGCGGACAGTAAAGCGAAGTTAAAAATTGCCGTTGCTAAATTGCGCGAAACGGGCGCAAGAGAAATTGAAAATGCCGAACGCAGCATAGAATATGTGGAAAAGGATTCGTCATTGGGATTTGAGCCGTCAATGGGTTACGCCTGCGACAAAGAACGTATTCTGTGGAAAATAAAGCAGGTTAAATACATGATGGAAACCGAGCTTGGAAAATACGATAAAAACCTTTAAAAAGAGATTATTATGATAATCATATCGATGGCATTTTGCAGAATCAGGACTTATTCTCTTTGATTCTTAACAATGAAGAAATAAAAGAAGTTTTCGGCATTTTTCTCGGTGATATTAATAGAGCTTACGTAAAGATAAATAAAATGGAACTTTAAAGCCGGGGCAAAAATTTTGCTCCGACTTTTTTGCTTATAACAACGGCAAGACTCGTAGAGGATTGCCGTAAAAACCACCGGCTATGCCGGTGGATAAACCTTATGAGCTTTAGCTTTAAGCCTACTTATGGTATACAAAAAAGCTCCTAAAAAGAGTCCATAAAAGCGCGCTATAATAAGTCAGTCCGCTCTGCGATTGCCCACGAAATACACCGCAACCGTGCCGGGACCGCAATGCGAGGCGATAACAGGACCGATGTCGTACACGGACACGCTTTTCAGATTTGGAAAGCTTGCGAGAATTTTCTGCTTCATCTCTTCCGCGGTATCGGGGCAGTTTGAGTGGCTGATGTAGCACTTTCCGTCGTACGATAGCCCCCCGAAAGCGTTGGCTTTCATTTCTTCCAGCGTTTTCATAATAGCCTTTTTCTTGCCGCGAGCCTTGTCGTAGGCAATGATCTTGCCGTCGTAGTTCAGATGCATAACGGGGCAGATGCCCAGGATAGTGCCGATAAGCGCAACCATAGCCGACATTCTGCCGCTTCTGCGGAAGAATGACAGCTCCGTGCTGAAAAAGCAATGATTAACGTTATGTCTGACGTTTTCGACGTATGCCGCAACTTCCTTAAGCGATTTTCCAAGGTCGCGCTCGTCCGCCGCCAGATCGACTAAAAGCCCCATTCCGCTGCAAGCGCAGAAGGTGTCGAGGACGGTTATTTTGTGCTTGCTGACGGCGTTAAGCTTCTCCGCCGCCGCAAAAGCGTTGTTTACCGAGCCGGACAAGCCCGAGCTGAACGCCAGATGCAGAACGTCGCCCTTTTCAACCAGCGGAGTAAAAAATTCGACGTAAGCGTCCTCGTTGACCTGGGAGGTGACGGGCTTTGCGCCCTCTGCCAGTTTTTCGTAAAATGCCGCAACGCTTTGCTCGTCCATATTGTCCGTATAGTCCATGCCGTCCACCGTGTAACAGTAGTGAATGACCGGAACGTCTCTTTGCTGCAGATGAGTGAGAGGTAAATCTACGGTCGATTCGGTGCTTAAAATAAATTGATTGTCCATAAAGTGCCTCCGTGAAAATTTTTATTTCGTTTGAAATTTTTCGTTTGACCGACGAGTACGGCGCATCGTAATCGAAGCCTTAACCGACGGGCGCCGCTCACCGTCCGATATTATTATACTTTACCTATAGAAAACTTACAACCTACTGATGATTTGTAAAATTCTATGGTCCGCGCGCGTAAAAATAGAGAAAAAAAGTCTTTCTCTACCGACGGTAGAGTGCGTTTTTTGCCTTCGTGCGGGCGAAAAAGCGGCGGAATTTCGGTCGCGAAAATAAAAAGCGGCGAAAAAAAAAGCCCTACAAATCGCGTCGAAAAGTTGAATAAGCGTTGACAAAAGCGCACGGCTGTGGTAAAATAATAGAAAAATCTTTACGGAGCAAATATGAACGTAGTCGATCTATACAAAAACATCGCGGAAAACCTGGGAAAAGACGTCACGCTTTCCGGCTGGATAAGGAATCACAGAAAACAGAAAAATTTCGGTTTTATCGATTTTCACGACGGAACGTGTTTCAAACACGTTCAGATAGTTTATTCGCAGGACGGAACGGCTAATTTCGAAGAGGTGAGCAAGCTGAAAAACGGCTCGGCTATCGAAGTTACGGGAAAGGTCGTAAGGTCCGAAGCGAAAGGACAGGACTTTGAAGTAAAGGCGGAAACGGTCGTTCTCGCGGGCGACGCAACCGACGAGTTTCCCATTCAGCCCAAGCGCCACACGCGCGAATTTTTACGCGAGCAGGCGTATCTGCGCCCCAGAACCAACCTGTTTCAGGCGGTGTTCCGTATTCGCAGCGTAGCCGCTATGGCGATACACACGTACTTGCAGGATAACGGCTTCGTTTACGTCCACACGCCCATTTTTACCGACAGCGATTGCGAGGGCGCGGGCGAAATGTTCGAGGCGACCACTTTGCCGCTTAACGCCGTGCCCAAAAACGAGGACGGAAGCGTGGACTATTCGCACGATTTCTTCGGCAAAAAGGTAGGACTCACGGTCAGCGGTCAGTTCGAGGGCGAGTGCTTTGCAATGGCGTTCAAGAATATATACACCTTCGGACCTACTTTCCGCGCCGAAAATTCCAACACCAAAACTCACGCCTGCGAATTCTGGCAGATAGAGCCGGAAATGGCTTTCTGCGACCTCGAAGGTCTGATGAAAACCGAAGAGGCGCTGTTTAAGTTTATAGTAAAATACGTTCTGGACAGATGTCCCGACGAAATCGACTTTCTGGACGGCTTCGTTCAGCCCGGATTGCGCGCCAAGCTGGAAACCATGCTTGCGTCGCAGTCGGCAAGAGTCACGCACGAGCAGGCGATCGCCATTCTCAAAAGCGCGGACAAGCAGTGGGAATTTCCGCCCGAATACGGTCAGGACATCGCAAAAGAGCACGAAAAGTATCTTACCGAGGAATATTTCCACAGTCCGGTATTCGTCACCGATTGGCCGAAGGACATCAAGTGCTTTTATATGAAGCAAAATCCCGACGGAAAGACGGTTGCCGCAGTGGACTATCTCGTGCCCGGCGCCGGCGAAATGATGGGCGGCAGTCAGAGAGAGGAGGACTAC
>JBJFAC010000260.1:0-2440 GCA_051887715.1 Candidatus Neoclostridium sp. | reverse complement strand
CGTCTTTCGGACTATCGGAACGCCGCCGTTTCCGCTCCACAACGTTTTGTTGTAGCCCAAGCCCGCACGACTGCCGTTGCCCGCCGCCGCTATTATCGCGCATACGTCATTCGACGATCTCATACAGGTTGGAAGCCTCCTCTTTTTTTGCCTTTTCGTTCAGCCCGATAACGCGGAATTTAAGCGAGCCCGAGGCGAATTCTATCTCCACCACGTCGCCCTCTTTCAGCTTGTGACCGGGCTTTGACGGTCTGCCGTTTACCGATACCTTGCCCATATCGCAAGCGTCTGCAGCGACCGTGCGCCGTTTTAATATTCTTGAAACCTTTAAAAACTTATCCAATCTCATAATAACGCCTTTTATATAAATTGCGGTGAAGAATCGATCGGTCACCGCAACAGTCGTTTTATCTTAAAAATCCGCTGACTATTTCTTCTTCCGCCTGCTTTTCGGTAAGCCCCAGCGTCATAAGCTTTATCAGCTGTTCGCCTGCGATTTTACCTATTGCCGCCTCGTGAATAAGGCTTGCGTCGACGTTATTGGCTTCCAGCTCCGGAATAGCCGCAACCGACGCGTCGTCCATAATTATCGCGTCGCATTCCGTGTGACCGCTGCATCTGGCGTTGCCGCGGACGTTACTGCGGAATATCTGATGCGAATTGTTTTTGGCAACCGAACGCGATACTACGTTTGCCGCGCTGTCCTCGCCGTCCAGATCGACGGTAAAATCGGTTTCGGCGCGCTGAACGCCGTGAGTCATTATTTTTTCGTGAATAACCAGTTTTGCTTTCGCGGCAAGCTTGGCTTTGGTCGTGCGGACGGTGCTGTCCACGCCCTTGATCTGCGTGGTTTCCATCTCCATATACGCGCCCTCATCGAGATAAACCACGGTTTCGGGATTGAGCACGCGTTTGCCCATTCCGTCGCCTTCGCCGTAGTGCTTTTCAACGTACTTTACGCGCGCGTTCTTGCCGACGTAGAAGGTGTGAATACCGTCGTGCTCCATATCGTCCGAGCCGCCGCAATGTATTCCGCAACCGGCTACTATTACCACGTCCGCTCCCTCTCCGACGTAAAAATCGTTGTATACGTTCTCCTTTAGCCCGTTTTTATCGAGTATTACCGGAATGTGAACGCTTTCGTTTTTCGTGCCGGGCTTGATCTTTATATCTATGCCTGATTTGTCCGTTTTGGTAACTATTTCTATATTCTCCGTACAATTCCTGCCGGCAAGCGCGCCGTTCGCACGGATATTGTACGCTCCCTCCGGCACGCCGTGAAGATCGGCTATTTCCGCAAGCAGATTTTCCTGAATTTTATCCATATTATTCTCCGAATATTTCTATGCTTTTTATGCCAAGGCGAGTAAACGTATTCTTTCGCTTTATTTATCGGCAAAGCAGGCGGCTTTGTTTTCCAGCACGCTGCAGGTTCTGCCGGCGTCCAGAATAAGCGGCATAACCTCTTCTTTAGAGCCGACTTTTACTATTTCGCCGTTTTGCAGGAGCACGATTTCGCCCGCAATACCCAGTATTCTTTCCTGATGGGAAATAATGATGACGTTTCCGCCGCTCTTATCGCGCATTTTGACGAACGCCTGAATGAGATTGTTAAAGCTCCACAGGTCGATACCCGCCTCCGGTTCGTCGAACACGGAAAGCTTGGTCCCTCTTGCCAGCAGAGTGGCTATTTCGATGCGTTTAAGCTCTCCGCCGGACAGCGACGCGTTGACTTCGCGATCGACGTAATCGCGCGCGCAAAGCCCCACTTCCGAGAGGTATTTGCAAACGTCGCCGGTCGTGATTTTTCTGCCTGCGGCGATGGTGATGAGGTCCTTTACCGTGATACCCTTAAAGCGGACGGGCTGCTGAAACGCAAAGCTGACGCCTTTATTGGCGCGCTCGGTAACGTTCAGATCTGTAATGTCCTCGCCGTCGAGATAAATCCTGCCGCCCGTTGGCTTTATTATACCGGCGATTATTTTGGCAAGCGTGCTCTTGCCGCTTCCGTTCGGTCCGGTGATAACGGTGAACTTGTCCTTGATTTCAAGGCTGACGTTTTTGAGAATCTCTTTTTCGTCGCCGTCGGGCGCATAGTAACTTACGTTTTCAAGTTTTAACATTTTTGTCTCCGAGTGCAATCGGCGCTTTACGCGCTTTTTCGCTATCATTATAACATATTATCCGCGTTTTGGCTAATAATCTAACGCCCGTTTTACCTTTTTAGCGGTAAAAATTCGCGTTTTGTGCAAAATAAAACGGCGCGCCGAGTCACGGAACGCCGTCTGATTTCTTTATACCGTTAATTTAAGCCCAGAACCTCGGCCGCAACGCGGAAAGCCGGATCGAGATTGACGAAGTACAACACGACGACTATCGTTACGAAAACTGCGGCGATAGCGACGCTGATCACGCCGTAGAGGCACTTTTTTGCCCTTGC
>JBJFAC010000259.1:0-2441 GCA_051887715.1 Candidatus Neoclostridium sp. | reverse complement strand
AGGCAGAGGAGCTGGACAGAGTGGAGGGCGACGTCGCCGGCATAAAGTCGGTGTCCTTTATGATAAAGGGCATCAACGCTTACGGGTATCTGAAAGCCGAAAAGGGCGTGCACCGACTCGTGCGTATTTCGCCGTTCGACGCCAACGCGCGCCGTCACACGTCGTTCGCCAGCCTGGAGGTCATGCCCGAAATAGAAAACGACACCAGCATCGAGATCCGTCCCGAGGACATACGCGTGGACACCTACCGTTCGGGCGGCGCAGGAGGTCAGCATATCAACAAAACGGACAGCGCCGTGCGCATAACGCACCTTAAAACGGGCATAGTCGTGCAATGCCAGAACGAGCGTTCGCAGATTCAGAACCGCGAAACGGCAATGAAAATGCTGCTTAGTAAGCTGGTTGAACTGCGCGAGCGCGAAAATCAAGAAAAAGCCAACTCAATAAAGGGCGAGATCAAAAAAATAGAATGGGGCAGTCAGATACGCTCGTACGTGTTCCAGCCCTATACTCTCGTGAAGGATCACCGTACCGGCTTCGAGAACAGCGACGTTTCCGCGGTTATGGACGGCGATATCGAGCCGTTTATCAACGACTACCTGCGTAAATCCTGATATGTACGACGTAACCGAAAAACTGAATAATCTGAAAAACAAGCCGGACGTTTATATTCTCGGCATAGAAAGCTCGTGCGACGAGACGGCGTGCGCTGTTGTCAAAAACGGCACGCAGGTGCTTTCAAACGTCATTTCCACGCAGATAGCCGTGCACAGACAGTTCGGCGGAGTAGTGCCCGAGGTGGCTTCCCGAAATCACACTATGGCGGTGACGCGCTGTATCGACGGCGCGCTGAAGCAGGCGGGAATGACGCTTTCCGAAGTGGACGCCGTTGCCGTGACTTACGGAGCCGGACTTGCCGGCGCTCTGCTTGTGGGCGTTACGGCGGCGAAAGCGCTTGCCTACGCCACCGACAAGCCGCTTATTAAGGTCAATCACATCGAAGGGCATATTTCTGCAAACTACGTTGAATTTCCGTGGCTTAAACCGCCTTTTCTCGCGCTCGTGGCGTCGGGCGGACACACGCTTATTCTGGACGCGGAGGACTACTGCTCGTACAAGCTTATGGGCGGCACGACCGACGACGCAATCGGCGAAATGTTCGACAAAACGGCGCGACTGCTCGGACTGCCGTACCCCGGCGGACCGGAGGTGGACAGGCTGGCAAAGCAGGGCGAGGCAAACATCAATTTTTACCGCGCGCACAAGGGCGTCAGCGGCGACCTTAATCTGTCCTATTCGGGACTGAAAACGGCGGTCGTCAACTATCTGCACACCGCTTCACAGCGCGGCGAGCAGGTCAGAAAGGAGGACGTGTGCGCCTCGGTGACCAAGCAGGCGGTGGATCTGCTCGTGGACACCGTAACGGAAGCGGCGGAGCGGTCGGGAAGAAAGACCGTCGTGCTGGCAGGCGGCGTGGCGGCTAACTCTTTTTTGCGTGAAAAACTAAAGTCGGAAGGCGAAAAGCACGGCTATCGGGTGCTGTTTCCCCCTCCCGTACTGTGCACCGACAACGCGGTTATGATAGCGGCGCGCGCATATTTTTCCGTGCGCGAGGGCAAGGACGCGGCTTATCTCGATCTTAACGCCGATCCTTCGCTGAGGACGGGCGTATGAAAAAACGCGTGGTAATAGGAATGTCGGGCGGAGTGGACAGCTCCGTTGCGGCGTATTTATTGAAAGAACAGGGCTACGACGTGGTAGGGCTGTTTATGCACAACTGGGAAGAGGAAGAGGGCGGCTATTGCACCTCCGCCGACGACTGGAACGACGTGATCGGCGTTTGCGGCAAGCTGGGCATACCCTACTACTCGGTCAACTTCGCAAAGCAGTATATGGATCGCGTGTTCCGCTATTTTCTGGACGAATACGAAAAGGGCAGAACGCCCAATCCGGACGTTTTGTGCAACAGGGAGATAAAATTCGGTCCGTTCGTCGAATATGCAGGCAAGCTGGGCGCGGATTGCGTCGCAACTGGGCATTACTGCGATATAGCGGGCGAGGGCGACGCCGTAACGTTGCTTTCCGCCGCCGACGAAAACAAGGATCAGACCTACTTTCTCAATCAGGTCCGGACGGAACAGCTTTCAAACGTTCTCTTTCCGCTCGGCAATATAAAAAAGCCCGAGGTGCGCGAAATTGCGGAGCGGGAAGGGCTGGTAACCGCCGAAAAGAAGGATTCCACGGGAATATGCTTTATCGGCGAGCGCAAGTTCCGCAAGTTCCTCTCCGAATATCTGCCCGGCAAAAAAGGCGAAATAGTCGACACGGAGGGCAAAACCGTGGGCGAGCATACGGGACTGATGTATTACACGTTAGGACAGCGCAAGGGCTTGGGCGTGGGCGGCGTCAGGGGCGAAAAACAGGATCGCTGGTACGTCGTG
>JBJFAC010000258.1:0-11062 GCA_051887715.1 Candidatus Neoclostridium sp. | reverse complement strand
CCGTAGGGCGAATGAGCTGCCCCGCCCCCATGCCGCCCGAAAGTTCCATTTCGTACGGAGCAGGCGTTGCGGAAACGTACACGGTCTGCCCTATGCGCGCGTTGAATTCGTCGAAATTGAGCGGTCGGTTGTCGTACGCGGAAGGCAGGCGGAAGCCGTAGCTTACCAGCGAATCCTTTCGCGCCCTGTCGCCGCTGTACATTGCGCGCACCTGCGGCACGGTCATATGACTTTCGTCCACGAACATAATAAAGTCGCGCGGAAAATAATCCAGGAGAGTATACGGCGGTTCGCCCGGTTTTCTGCCGTCGAAATAGCGCGAGTAGTTTTCTATTCCGCTGCAATAGCCGATTTCCTGCATCATTTCCGTGTCGTACGTCACGCGCTCGCGTATTCTCTGCGCTTCGATCAGTTTCCCGTTACGTGTGAAGTACTCCACTCGGTCGTCCATATCCTTTTTTATGGCGAGAATGGCGTTTTGCAACGTTCTTTGCTCCACGGCGTAATGCGACGCGGGAAAGATGGCGGCGTGCTTCAGCCTGTTGATCACTCTGCCGCTTATCGCCTCCACCTCGCTTAAACTTTCGATCTCGTCGCCGAAAAATTCCACGCGGACGGCGTATTCGCTTGAAGAAGCGACGAATACGTCGATCACGTCGCCCTTAACGCGGAAGCACGTTCTTTCAAAGTCCACGTCGTTGCGCTTGTAATTGATCGCCACCAGCCTTCTTATAAGCTCTTCGCGCTCTATCTGCATGCCGGGGCGCAGAGAAATCGACAAGCGGTAATATTCTTCGGGCGCGCCCAAGCCGTATATGCAGGAGACCGACGCCACGACTATCGTATCGCGCCGCTCCTGAAGCGAACAGGTCGCGCTGTGGCGTAGCTTGTCTATTTCGTCGTTTATCGACATATCCTTTTCGATATAGGTATCCGTGCTGGCGATGTACGCCTCCGGCTGGTAATAATCGTAATAGGAAACGAAAAATTCCACTCGGTTTTCGGGGAAAAACTCGCGCATTTCGTTGCATAACTGCGCCGCAAGCGTTTTATTGTGAGCAAGCACGAGCGCCGGACGGTTTACTCTCGCTATTACGTTCGCCATCGTAAAAGTCTTGCCGCTGCCGGTAACGCCCAGAAGGACCTGGCTCTTCAAGCCCGAATTGAAACCCTCGGTCAGCGCTTCTATCGCCTGCGGCTGGTCGCCCGTCGGAGCGTATTTGCTTACTAATTTGAATTTTCTCTGTTCTTCCAAGCTTTTATCCTCTTTTCCGTTTTTCCGACGTTAATTATCTCACAAAATAAAATTATTGTCAAGAAAACGACGCTTTCATTTCGTCTGCGGACGCAAAATGATTTTTTTATCGCGTATTTTTGACCGCTGCGTTTGACAGCGGCGATTTTTGTGGTATAATGATTTTAATGGAACGGTTGATTTTACATTGCGATCTGAATAATTTCTACGCTTCGGTGGAATGCGTGCTTAATCCGGCGCTCAAGGATCTGCCGCTTGCCGTCTCGGGAAATCCCGAAAAAAGGCACGGCGTCATTCTGGCTAAAAACGAGCTTGCCAAAAAGGCGGGCGTAAAAACGGGCGACGTGATCTGGGAGGCTATGCAAAAAGAGCCTCGCCTTAAATGCGTTCCCCCGCACTTTTCGCATTATTCGGAGTATTCGTCCAGAGTGTTCGATATTTACACGCGCTTTACGAATAAGGTGGAGCCGTTCGGTCCCGACGAATGCTGGCTGGACTGCACGGGCGCGGAAAAACAATACGGCTCCGGCGTTAAGCTTGCCGATACCATCAGGCAAACGGTAAAAAAGGAAACCGGACTGACCGTTTCGGTGGGCGTCAGCTTTAACAAAGTATTTGCAAAATTGGGCAGCGATATGAAAAAGCCCGACGGAACGACGCTTATTTCTTCGCGCGATTTCCGTCAGAAAATCTGGGGATTGCCCGTGTCCGATATGCTTATGATAGGAAAAAAGACCGCCGCCGCGCTGGCAAGACTGAACGTAAGCACGATCGGAGACCTTGCCGCCGCCGACGAAAAAATTCTGAAGGCTCACTTCGGTATCAACGGCGTAAAAATGAAAAACAATGCTCTTGGGCTGGACGACGAGCCCGTGCGCGAATACGTCAAAAAACGTAAAGCCGAAAGCATAGGTCACGGCATGACGGCGATGAAGGACATCCGCTCGTACGAGCAGGCGGACGTTCTCATCGCTTATCTGTCCGAAAAAGTGGCGGCGCGTATGCGTAAAACGGGAGTGCGCGGATACGGCGTTCATCTGACGGTGCGAAGCGCAAACGACATTTCCAGGCACTTTTCCGCTCAGAAAAAGCTGGAATATCCCGTTCTTGCCGGGCTGGACGTCGAAAAAGCCGCCAAGGAGCTGCTACGCTCTCTGTGGAAAGAGGATTACCCCGTCCGCACCTTGACGGTTTCGGTTTTCACTCTCGTACCCGAAAATTCGGGAGGTCAGATCTCGCTGTTCGACGACGACAAGCGCGTTAAAAACGAAAACCTGGAAAAAGCGCTGGATAAAATAAGGAATAAATACGGAGCGGACACCATCGTTCGCGCCGGATTGTACGGAACCGACTTCGTTTACGACAAAAACGACGACGAAGATTTTCTTCCGTTCAAGCGTTGAAGCCGCCGGAAGCGTAATTTTTTTCATTTTTTGCATTATCGTTTGCCAAATAACTTGACAATATCGCTCGTTTCAATTATAATTATAGAGTACTTATTGAAATTTAATCAGGAGATTGTTATGAGTAGTACGTTGAAGAAGGAAAAGATCATATATTTAACCGGCATTGCGCTGTTCGTCATCCTTGCAATTACTCTATGTTTTCCCTACGCCGTTCTGGGCGTTTACACCGATACGCAATCGGTTACCGTCGCGGAATCGGTTACTTACATCGGCTGGCAGTTTTTCGGACTTACCGCTTTCTATAAAAGCGCTCCCGTAAACGGTATCGCGCAGGACGGTTCCGTCATCACGTCTACCACCGTCGACTTCAAAGCGGTCACCCCCGTGGGAAGCGAAGCCGCTCTCGTCATTTTCAATTACGCAATACTTCTGCTTGCGGTAGGTCTCGCCGTATTCGACGGATTTGCGCTGTTCCAGACTCTGGTTCACAAAAGATCGTTCAAAAAGAAAATAGGCAACATTATGCACATCGGTTTCTTTATCGCAACCGTTGCCGCCGTTCTTTTCTACGTACCCTATATCAACCACCTCAACACCTACGAATTCACCTCCAAAAACGCCGCAACCGTTGCCAGCGAGGCAAGAAACTGGGCGTCCTTCGCGTTTAAGTCGCTGACCGGCATCGAATCCAAAATGACGCCTCTGCCGTTTATTATCGCAGGCTACGGCTTGATCGCTCTTATGATTTCGCTTATCTGCACGATGAAGCTGCAGGATAACTCCATTTTGTATCCGTACAAGCCCAGACACGTATACGCAACTCTCGTTTGTATGCTTGCCTGCGTGGGAGTGTTCTTCCTGCCCTGCATCGACTATTACTACTCCACGTTCTATATCTGCAAGGACGGCGTTGCAAACAGCCCCGCTACTTTGCAGTACATCCTGTACCTGACTCCCGGCGCCAATCTCGACACGGAAATCGATACCAACGCGCTTGAACTGATTGCAAAACAGTTCAAAACGGGCGTGGGCTGGGATTGCTTCCTTACCGGTTCGGGCGACATTTCCGGTTTCTATAAAACAATATTTATCCTTATGTTCGCTATTGCCGGTTGCGGATTCCTGTTCTGTTGCGCTACTTTGCTTGCCGCGGCAGGAATAATCAAGTTCAACTTCGATAAAAAATACCTCACGCTCATCACCGCGATCATTATGGGCTTTGGCATTTTGCTGTGGGTTGCATCCTTCGTCTTCGCTATGAGCGTCAACATTCGTCTTAACGAAGTTTACAATTCAAAGGGCTACGAACAGTTCTTCCGCAAGGCTTATCCCGAAGGACAATTCCCGCAAACGGTTTGCACCGTCGGAGCTTGGCTTAGTATGGTTCCCGGAATCCTGACCTTCGCAGGAACGAAACTGCTCTGCGCTTACGAATCCTGATAAAATTAAGAATTAATACGCAAACGGTCAAGGCAACGCGCTTTGACCGTTTCCTTTATTATTTGACCGTTTTCTTTATTATAAGAAGCGAGCTCGGATAAACGGGCTCGCTTCTTCGTTTTGATATCGGAAATACTTTTAGTCTTCTATAGCCGCCTTGGCGCTGTTACATTCGCGGATACGCTTTACTCCCTCGGCGGAGAACTTACATTTTCTGTCGTAGGTATACAGTCCGTTCACTTCCTGCTCCACGTCGTAAATCTGAGTGTAGCAGAAGCCCCAGGTTTCGGGATTTTTCATAATCGATTCGGTTATGCCGCAATAACGGTCCAGAAATTCTTTTTCGTCCTTAGCGGCGTCGCCGTAACCCCAACTGCCCTGCTCTCTTTCGCCGAACGGAATATACTTGATTCCGCCGTATTCGCTGATCAAATAGGGCTGTCCTTCGTACTTTTGCACTCTGTCAAAGGTGACGAATTGACCTTTTTCGTACTTATCGGCAAACTTTTTAAGGTCGCCCTCGTAGTCGTGCACGTCGAATGTATCGGTGACGACGTGGAATCCGCCGCTGGTGTCGATGACGGGGCGGGATTTATCGTACCATTTGGTAGCCCAATATCCGATTTTGACGGCTTCGTCGTTGATGCGCTTGCGGTCGCAGTCCCACACCTCGTTGAGCACGCACCAGCCGATTATCGACGGGTGATTGTAGTCGCGCTTTACCACGTCCATCCATTCGTATAGATATTGATTTACGCAATCGAAGCTGTGGCAATCGAGTCCCCAGCTGGGATATTCGTCCCAGACCATATAGCCCATCTTGTCGCAATAGTACAGCGCAAGCGGCTCGAAAATCTTTTGGTGCAGACGCGCTCCGTTGAAGCCCATATCCATAGACAGCTGAATGTCCTGAATAAATCTGTCGGTTGTGGGAGCGGTGAAAATTCCGTCGCGATAGAAGCCCTGATCGAGCACGAATCTGCCGAAAACGGACTTTCCGTTGAGCAGGAATTTCATTCCGTCGAACATTACCGAACGCATACCGAAGTACGACTTGACTTCGTCGGTGACCTTACCGTTGTATATCATTTTGAGTTTAAGATCGTACAGTCTGCCTTTGCCGAGCTCCCATAAATGCAGCTCGGCAAGCTTTATGGTCGAAACCGTGCAACCGTCGGTCATTTTGAAACGCGTTTCGCCCTGCTTTTTGCCTTCGTAGAACGCCTCGGCGACTATTTCCGCGCCGTAGCAGTTCTTGGCTTCCACTTCGATTACCGCTTCGCTTGACTCTATCATAGGCGTTACGCGGAAATTTTCGATATAGCGCTCGCCGGTCGCTTCCAACCAGACGCTCTGCCAGATTCCCGTCGTGCGGGTGTAATAGCAGCCGTAGCTGTTCAGCTCCGGGCACTGCTTGCCGTGACCGATTGCCGACTTGGTGTCGTCCTCGGCGCACACTACTATGGTGAACTTGGGACCGTACTCGGTGACTTCAACGCTGAACGGAACGAAGCCGCCCAGATGGTACGCCGCTTTTTTTCCGTTAACGTACACGGTAGCCTCGTGATCCACTGCTCCGAAATGCAGAAATACGCGCTTGCCTGTCATGCTTTCGGGCAATGTTATTTCCTTTCTGTACCAAACGACGTACATAAAGTCGGTGTTGCCCACTCCGCTGAGTTCGCTTTCGGGCGCGAACGGAACGTTGATCTTGCCGTTTAGCGACGTTCTGTTCTGATATCCCTTTTCCTTTCCCACCTTCGCGTTGTCGATCTCAAATTCCCATTCGCCGTTAAGGCACAGCCAATTTTCGCGCTCGAACTGAGGATTGGGAAATTCACTGCGATACACTTTCATAATTCTTTTACTCCTTTCCTAATTTTTTTATTATTGTTTTGCTTACCGATTCGGGGCTGAATGTGCCCTTGGACGCTTTCATTACCGAACCGATGAGAAACGATAGTACTTTTTTATTGCCCGACGCGTAATCCGCCGCGGCTTTACGGTTTTGTTCCAGCACCTCGTCCACAAGGCGTTGCAAGGCGACGTCGTCGTCGATCTGAACGATACCCAGCTTTTCGATAAGCGCGGAAATATCGTCGTTTTCGGTGCGGATTTGTGGCAAAAGCACGTTTTTAGCCGCGGAAACGCTTATTTTCCCTTCCTCGACCAAAGCCAGAATTTCGGCTATCTGCTTGCCGGAAACGCTTATTTCTCCGCCGTTTTCTTTTACCGAACGCATAACGCCGCTCATTATGAAGTTGGAGGCTTTTTTTGCCGCCGCTCCGCATTTTAACGTTTGATCGAACAGGTCGCTTATTTCTTTTTCTGCGGTAAGGACTTTTGCGTCGTATTCGGGCAGTCCGTACTCCGTGACGTAGCGTTTTACGCGACTTTTTGCGCTTTCGGGCAACGACGCGCGCACGCTTTCTATATATTCGTCGGTCAGTACGACCGGTTGAAGATCGGGCTCTGTAAAATAGCGGTAGTCGTCCAGCCCCTCTTTGCCTCGCATAGAATAACCCACGCCCTTAACGTCGTCCCAGCGACGCGTTTCGCGAATTATTTTTTCGCCTCTTTCCATCGCCTCCGCCTGACGCGCGGCTTCGTACTCGCACGAGCGCTTTACCGCCGAAAAAGAGTTGAGATTTTTGGTTTCCGTGCGCTCGCCCATAGGCTGACCGATTTCAGCAACCGACAGATTGACGTCCACGCGCAAAGAGCCTTCCTGCATTTTGACGTCGGAAACGCCGCTGTAACGCAGTTCGCGCTTCAATTCTTCCAGAAACGCCACCGTTTCTTCCGCCGAGTGCAGATCGGGCTCGGTGACTATTTCGATGAGCGGCACACCGCATCTGTTTAGGTCTATCAGCGTTCGGTCGCCCTCGTGCACGAGCTTGCCCGCGTCCTCTTCGAGATGTATTCTGTTAATGCGCACGCTTTTGGTTTCGCCGCGAAAATCGTACTCCACCTTTCCTCCGCGCACTAAAGGACACTCCGCCTGCGTCGTTTGCCACGCTTTGGGCGAATCGGGATAGAAAAAGTTTTTTCGGTCCCATTTGGAATATCTTTGAATTTCGCATCCGAGCGCAAGCCCTGCCTTGACGGCAAGCTCGACCGTCTGACCGCTTATTGACGGCATTGCTCCGGGAAGAGCGGCGCACACGGGGCAGATGCGGGTGTTAGGTTCGCCGCCGAACGCGTTTTTACACGAGCACAGCAGCTTGGTGTCCGTTTTAAGCTCGCAATGCACCTCCAATCCTATCGAAACGACGTAATCTTTCATTTTTGCGCCTCCTCGATTGCCGCTCCCACGGAATACAGCGTTTTTTCGTCAAATCTTTTGCCTATCAGTTGCAGTCCCGCGCTGAGCTTTCCTTCCGTTTTTATCGGAACGCTGAGCGCCGGATTGCCGCTTAAATTGGCGATAACCGTGAACATATCGCCGTAATATTCTTCGTATAAGTTGCCCGGCACGAAGTCGAACGGCAGGGCGGTCGTGGGCGCGGTGGGCGTCATAATAAGGTCGCGAGCGGACAAAATTCCGTCCAGCTCCGCTCTTATGCGAGCGCGCATTTTCATTGCTTTTACGTAATATTTTTGATAATTATCGCCTAAAAGCACCATATTGCCCGTCATAATGCGTTTTTTGACTTCCGTTCCGAAGCCGTTTTCACGAGTTGAGGCTATTACTCCGCTTTCGCCGGTTTTTCTGACTCCGTAACGAACTCCGTCAAAGCGCGACAGATTGCTTGCCGCTTCGGCGGTGGATATTGCAAAATAGGTTGCTATTCCCGCAGGGAAAGAGGGCATATCTACGTAATCGATTATCGCGCCTTCGGCACGAACCGATTCAACCGCTCGGTCGAACGCCGATTTTACCGCGTCGGACAGTATCGGAGAATCAAAAATCTGCTTGATTACGCCTATTTTACGCCCTTTTACACGCGCTTTCGGGTTTGCGCAGTCGGTAATTACGTCCGCCGACGTGCAGTCGCGCGCGTCCTTACCGGAAATTACGCTCAGTATCAGCGCGTTGTCCTTAACGGTTGCCGTGATCGGTCCCGCCTGATCGAGAGAGGAGGCAAACGCCGTCACTCCGAAACGGCTGACCGTTCCGTACGTCGGTTTCATTCCCACTACTCCGCAAAATGCGGACGGCTGACGTATACTTCCGCCAGTGTCCGTACCGATCGCCGCGGCGCACAATCCTGCCGCAACGCACGCCGCGCTTCCTCCGCTGCTGCCGCCAGGAACGCAGGATTGATCCAGCGGATTTTTCACTTTTCCGAACGCGGAGTTGGCGTTCGTAGCGCCCATGGCGAATTCGTCCATATTGGATTTGCCGAGTATAATCGCTCCGGCGTTTTTCAGTTTTACTACCAGCGTTGCGTCGTAGGGCGAAACGTAGTTTTCAAGCAAGCGACTTGCGCACGTCATACGCACGTCCTTTACCGCAATATTGTCCTTTATCACGACGGGAACGCCCGCGAGTACGCCGACGGGGTTGCCTAAAGCGATCTGCTCGTCCGTCTTTTTCGCCTGCGACAAAGCGTTTTCGAAGTCGTCGGTCAAAAGAGCGTTCAGATCCTTCTTCTTTCGGTTTTCTTCTATATACGCTTCGACCGTCTGTACGGCGGTTATTTCCTTATTCGCTATTTTATCGCGTATTTCTGAAAGAGTAAGTCCGTTTACGTTCATACCGTTACTCCACCACTCTGGGCGTTACGAAACAGCCTTTTTGCGTTTCGGGCGCGTTCTTCATAATATCGCAAGCCTGCGCGGCGGAGGGCGTTTCTCTAAACCGTAAAACGTTTGCCTCGTCGCACGCTCTGTCCATCGGTCTATAGTTTTCTACGTCCACGCAGTCGAGATCGCGAAACACCGTCTCTACGTCCCTCAGGCGCCGTTCTATTATATTAAGTTCCTCCTCGCCGAGCGCTATCTGCGATACCTTGGCAAGATTGCGCGCGCGATCGAAATTACCGTTCATTTAAGTTCCTCTTTTAGGCAAAACGAAGTACCGCGTATATTTTACTATATTTGCCGCCGCTTTGTCAATCGTTTACCGCGGTTTATGCAAAAGCATTCGCCGTCGTTTAGTCATTTTTTCTCTCCAAAACATTGACATTTAAACGATTTAGTGCTATTATTTAGATATGTATCCTAAATTATTGTCTTTATTCGGTGGCAAGGTCACCATTTATACGTACTCGGTGTGCATCGCGATCGGTCTTATCGTCGGCGCGGTGGTGTTTTCGTTGCTTTGCAAGAAGTTTAAAATGAGCAACAAAGCCTACGACTTTTATTCGTTCGTGTCGCTTCTGACGGTGGTGATCGGATTTATTTTCGCTTATCTGTTCCAGGATCTGTACGAGGTTCTGGGCGGAAACGGCTCTAACATAGTAAAGGACTTTAAGGCGCTTTTTGCCGGCGAAGGTTTCAAAATGAGCGGCGGAATAACCTTTATGGGCGGTCTTATCGGCGGCGGCGCGTTTTTTATCGCCTGTGTGCTTTTACACAAGGACAAATCGGTGCGCAAGGAATTCCCGTTGATGGCGGATATTGCAGCGCCCGTTATTCTCGTTGCGCACGGCTTCGGAAGAATAGGCTGCTTTTTCGGCGGTTGCTGTTACGGAGCGGTAACCGATTCCCCTCTCGGCATCAGCTATCCCGTGGACGGCGTTTGGCAAAACCGCTATCCCACTCAGCTGTACGAGGCGCTGTTCTGCTTTTTAGCCTTTGCCGTCTTTATGCTGGTAATGGCAAAAACACAGAAAAGAAACGGCTATATGCTGCTTTACTACGCGGTTTCATATTCCGTGTTCAGATTCTTCGTGGAGTTTTTGCGCGCCGACCATCGCGGCGGAGCGGATATAGGACTATCCCCCTCGCAGGTGCAGTCGCTCGTGCTGGTAATAGCCGTGGTTGCTTTTATTCTTATCAAAAAGTATTGGTGGGACAGGCGCAAAGCCGTCGGTCAGTCACCGTCCGATACGACTGAAAATTAAGGAATTTGTTATATGAAAATAGCTGTAATTACCGGAGCAAGCAGCGGTATCGGAAAGCAGTTTGCTCTTAAACTGAAAGAAAACTTCTCGGTTGACGAGTTGTGGCTGATCGCGAGAAACGAGCAGCGCCTCAATCAGACAGCCGCCGAATGCGGTCTTCCTTGCAGGGTTTTTTCCATCGATCTGGGCGATATTAACGCATATTCGCCCTACACCGACGCGTTAAAAACCTCCGACGCGGACGTCGCGGCGCTAATTAACTGCAGCGGATTCGGAAAATTCGCGGCGTTTTGCGATACTCCGATTGCCGATAACCTCAATATGATCGACGTGAACTGCAAGGCGCTTACCGCCATGACTCAGCTTACTCTCCCGTATATGCGCGAGGGCGCGAAAATAATAAACGTCGCTTCGGTTGCGGCGTATCAGCCCATTCCCTACATCAACGTTTACGCCGCTACTAAAAGCTACGTTTTGTCCTTTTCCAGAGCGCTGAACAGGGAATTGAAGAAGAGAAAAATCGGCGTTACCGCCGTTTGCCCTTTCTGGACCAAAACCGCTTTCTTCGACCGTGCTATCGATAAAAACGACGAAAACGCGGTCGTCAAAAAATACGCCGTGCTCTACAACCCCGACGACGTGGTGAAAAAAGCGTATAAGGACGCACTTAAAGGCAAAGAGATAAGTATTTACGGCGCATACGCGCGCGTGCAATGCTTCCTGACCAAAATTCTGCCGCATAAATTAGTAATGAACGTGTGGCTGAACCAACAAAAACTCAAAAACCGCTGATATTCCGCTTTCCAAATGAACGTAACTCAAACAATTTTTGAAATAATAGGCATTATCGGCTTTTCCATGTCGGGCACGATGGTTGCGCTCCAGAACAGAATGGACGTCGTCGGCTCGCTTATTCTTGCCAACGTCACCGCTCTGGGCGGCGGAGTTAT
>JBJFAC010000257.1:0-11119 GCA_051887715.1 Candidatus Neoclostridium sp. | reverse complement strand
CCACTCTCATCGACAACTGTCTGGGCGTTGCAAAGTCGTACATTACCCGCGTGGGCAAAGGTCCCTTCCCCACCGAGCTTAACGACGAAATAGGCGACCGAATACGCAACGTCGGCGGAGAATTCGGCACGGTTACCGGCAGGCCCAGAAGAACAGGCTGGTTCGACGCGGTGATCATCAGATACGCCGTGCGCGTTAACGGTCTTACTTCGCTTGCCATCAACAAGCTGGACACGCTCTCCGGCATCGAAACGCTGAAGGTGTGCGTCGCTTATAAGAAAAACGGCGAGCTTATCAAAGACTTCCCCGTGGATATTTCGCTTCTGGAAGGCTGCGAGCCCGTATACGAGGAATTGCCCGGCTGGAACGAGGATCTCGGAAAGTGCACCTCCTTCGACGAACTGCCCGAAAACGCAAAGAAATATATAGAATTTATCGAAAAACAAGCCGATTGCCACGTCTCTATGGTGGGCGTAGGTCCGGACAGAACGCAAAATCTGACCAGATAACGCTATAATCGAACGGATTAGAACCGTCGCTCGTTGCGGCGGTTTTTTCTTTTGCCGAAATTCGCCGCTTTTTTACGCTTTGCGGTTTTATCCGCGGAAAACTCTTTTAATACTTTTAATAAGTTCGCCTGCGACATATAACGCCGCCCGTTCGCATAATTATTTACGAAAGAGGTATTTTATGAAAAAATCGCTTGTGACGAGTTTTATGATAATTACGGTGTTTAACGCTCTTGACAGAACTCTCGGATTCTTTTTCCGCATTTATCTGTCGCGGGAAATGGGCGCGCAGGATATGGGCGTTTATCAGGTGGCTTCCTCCGTCTATCTGGCTTTACTAACCTTTATTACCAGCGGAGTGCCGCTTGTTGTAAGCAAGCGCGTGGCGAAAGCAGATAGGCGCGGCGAGCACAAAAAAGCGGCGGCGGTAACGAGCGCGGCGCTGTTTATCGGGCTGATCACGGGCTTCGCTTTGGCGATCTCTCCCTTCGTTTTCTTTCCGCTGTTTCGCGCTGGCATCGGATTCGAGGCTTCGGTTTCGCTGTGTCTGCTTGCTCCCGCCATTCTGTTTTCCGCCGTTTACAGCGCGCTTAGGGGTAATTTATGGGGCAAGCAGAAATTTTTGGTCGTCGCGATCGTGGAAGTCATCGAGCAGGTCGCCCGAATAGTCGCCTGCGTAGTTATGTTCTTGTGCGGAACGGATAAGCTTTACGCCGCGTCACTGTCGCTTACCGTCGGTTGTTTTATAAGCGCTTTTGCCACCGCAGTTTTCTTCTTTGCCGGAAAGGGCAGGCTCGCAAGCCCGAAAGGCGAAATCAAACCGCTGTTTTCATCCGAAATGCCCATTACTCTTTCACGCGCGGCGACTTGCGCGGCTTCTTCCGTTTTGTCGGTTGCCGCTCCTTTTTTGTTCACGCTTAGCGGTTTCGGCAGCGACGCGGCGTACGAAATGTTCGGCGCGGCTTCCGGTATGGCTCTGCCGCTATTGTTCGTACCGTTGACGCTTACCGGCTCGCTTGCGTTCGTTCTCGTCCCCTCCGTGGGCGCGAGCGCGGACTGCGGGAGATACGAATGCGTCAACCGTCAGATTGTTTCTTCGGTCAATTTCGCCACCGTCGTAGCCTGTCTTTTTATTCCCCTGTTTTCAGCGTGCGGCGAGCAAATCGGCGTAATCGTTTACGACAACGTCACGAGCGGCGTTTTCCTTTCCAAAGCGGCGTGGATCCTTCTTCCGCTGTCCGTCGAAGCCATTACCTCGTCGCTTATGAATTCGCTCGACCTCGAAATGCGCAGTTTTGCCAACTCTATGATAGGCTATCTCGTTCAGGCAATCGTTTACGCGGCGTTTGCAAGGTCCTTTACTTTGGACGTGTTCGCGCTTGGCATCGGGGCGTCTCTTACGGTTTCCGCCGCGCTCCACCTGTATTACACGGCGAAAAAGACGTCGCTTAACCTGTTCCGACTTAAAGATTCCGCGATAAATGCGCTGCTCGTTTTCCCCGCTTTGTCGCTGTGCCGTTCACTTTCGGGCGTTCTGTCCTTCATGCCCGACCTTATCGCCGTTATTTTGTCCGGAGGAGCCGCTATGGCGGCTTACGGCGCTTTGTCGCTGGTATTCGGCGGAGTGGAAGCATATCCCTTTCTTAAAGGCGGAAAAAGCGCGAAAAGAAAAACCGCTCCGCGCGGCAGAGCGAAAAAAGCCGGCAGAGCGAAAGCTTGACGCACGCGATAAAGCTTGACGCACGGGATAAAGATAAAATACAGACGGCCTAAAAGTATAACGTTTTGGTTTTGTAAAACAGTTGCCATTTTTCGCAATTAAGTGTATAATATTGCCAAATACATATTCAGGAGGAGCCCGACATTGACTTCTAACCGTCAACAGGAAATTGCAACTCCCAATCGCAAAAACAGCCCGACGCGTATCGTGGTGTATATTGCGACTATGGTAGCCGTTTCCATCGTACTCAAACTTATTTCCAACCAACTTTCGGCAGTTTTACCACGGTCGCTGAAAATCAGCCTTGCTTATCTCGGCTGGTATATTTCCGCCGCGGTGCTCGGTCCGTACTACGGATGTGCGGTTGCTTGCGTTTCCGACCTTATCGGACAATGGCTTATTCCAACCGGCGGAGCGCCTAACCCTATTTTAATAGCAGGCAACGGACTGAGCGCGCTCATTTTCGGCTTGGCTTTCCGCTATCTTTGCTTCCGCAAGCTGCCGAAGTACGTCGATCTACTGCTGCGCGCGGTTATCGGTGCGGCGGTCGCGGCGCTTGTATGCACGCTGGGCGTGAATACTTTCGGACTGTGGCTGTACTACTACCGCTCGACCGAGTACTTTGCTTTTACGGTAAGCAGATTGCTTCAATTAACCTCGGTTGCGGTAAACATCTCCCTTTTCGCCGCCGTTTTGCCTGTTCTTCTAAATATCGATCTGGTTCACGACGCCGATAAAAATCGGTTCGTCGCCTCTTCGACAAGCGAGCAGGCGGACGAAGCACAACCGAACGATCGATAATTACCGGCTTTATATAAAACGCTCTTAATCGCAAAAAAAGCGTTCGTCTCCCGATCGGGAAGCGAGCGCGATTTTGCCGTTTAATTTCATTCCGCTTCGGCGGCGGCGATCTCCTTAGCCGATTCGGGATTGACCTTTATTATTTTACTTATGGAAAGCTCGTACGCCGTTCTTTCCTCGGTCGTGTTGTCGGGAAGTCGCTTGTTGTATATCCGACTTTGTACTCTTCCGAACACCTGCAGATTACTGCCCACGGGCACGTTCTTCGCAAAAAGCGCGTTTCTGCCCCACGCGATACACGGTATGTAGTCCGACTTGTTGTAGCCGCGGTTGACCGCAAGCAACACGTCGCATATTTTGCGGTCGAAAGGCGTCGTTCTGTACACGGGCGGCTTGCACACGAATCCGTTCAGCTCGATGTAATTGGGCGTGCTTTCCAGCTCTTCCGGATCGACGAATTCCCGCACGAATACGGTCAGCATCAATCGGCTTTTTTCGTCCGACATCTTGTTGTAGCTGCGGAACTGCCCGATAATTCCCATCTTCGTCCCCTTTTCCACGGTCACGCCCTCCAACAGTCGCTCGCTGACCGTGACGGGCAGAACGTCCGCCTGACCGCTCAGTCTGTCGACTTTAAGCTTGAAGTCGTAAAACGCTTCGTCGTACAGTTCGTGGCTGAAACGCGGTTGATCGAGCGCTTCGCCCATAAGGTACACTTTGTTGTTTTTCGCTTGCATTTCGTTCATAATTTACTCCTTCCGTTGGATCGGTATTTGTTTGCCGGTGTGATCTATCTCGTAATCCTTTTCGTAAATCAGTTCGCTGATTTTAACCGTTTTCAGGTTCTTATTTTTCAAGCCCTCCAGAATGAGCGGAAGCGCTTCCGGGGTGTGCTTTCCGTCGTTGTGCATTAAAACGATACTGCCCGACTTCACGCCGCCGAGCACTCTCGCCGCTATCTGCGACGCGGACAGATTTTTCCAGTCCAGCGAATCCACGTCCCACTGAATCACCTTTGCGCCCTGCCTTTCCGCAACCTCGATGACGGCGTCGCTGTACTCCCCGAACGGCGCTCTGAAAAGCGTCGGTTTTTTTTCCGTAACTTTTTCGATTGCCGCAGAATTGAGCGATATTTCACGTTCGATCTCGGTCGCGCTCAGCCTCTTCATATGAGGGTGCGTTGCCGAATGCATACCCACTTCCACTCTGCCGCTGTCGTGCAGTTTCTTCAGTAAATCGGGATATTTGTCCACCCAAAGACTGACCACGAAATAGTTGGCGACGGCGTCGTATCTTTCCAGCTCTGCCAGAATTTTTTCCGTTCCGTCGCAACCCCAGCTTGCGTCGAAGGAGAGCGCAACCGCTCCGTCCCGTCTGTCAACGCAATATATCGGAAGCTTGCGGATGGTCTTTCCGGCGTACACCTCGTACGATCCCACCACTCCCGTCAGAGAGATAAGCACAGCCGCCAACAGCGCGACGGCAACCGTTTTTACGATGGTTTTGATTTTCACGACCGCAAACATTTTCTACGCTCCGAGTATAACTTATTTTCGATGTCGAACCAACGGAGACCACGTCGTTATTTGTCGGATTATAACGAAGCCTACGCCCTCGGTCTTTTCGCAAGCGACATCGCTCTCTATACGCTATTCGCTGCGAGTAAAAAATATACCTTGCCCGTTTGCCTGCAGACATAAAAAAATAAGTACTACGTCACGCATAGTACTTATTTATTGCTGTTTTGATTGATTTTTGTGCCGATTTCGCGGTTTTTACGCTTCCTGCCGCATATCCGTTTGTTCTCCGTCGCCGAGTTCTACGTCGTATCTGAGCGGTATGCCGTAGAAATCCTCGTATATCTGCTTCCAGACTTCGGCATTCTTTTTCATCATAGCGGCGACGTTTTTGGCAACCGAAAGGTTTTTATCCGGATAAATGGGTTTGCCGATATGCACGGTGTATTCCTGCACCTTAAAGCCGTTTTCGTCGATCACGTCGGTGTCGCGCATCGTGATAAAGCACGGTACTACCGGGACGGAATTTGTAGCCGCCATCGAGAAAGCGCCTTTTTTCAGGGGTTTGGGCTTACGGTAATTCCACCACATACTCTGCTCCGCATACACGAGCACGAATCCGCCGTCGTTCAGTATCTGATTTACCGCGTCGGTAAACATACGCATATGCTTCATATCCGAGCCCAGCGGCAACGTGTAGCAGTTGCGCATAAGATAGCCGTAAAAGCCGCCGAAGCTGGTGTAGTTGCCTTCTCTTATTACGCGGTAAAACTTGTGCTTTTTCGTGTCCGCCTGCTCGTACGCAAGTTGCATTGCAAAGCTGTCGAAAGCGTTGAAATGATTGCAGGTCAGTATCGCTCCGCCCTCCACCTCGCGCAGATTTTCCCCGCCTTCGATTTTGCTTATTTTGAACTGATCGTTTTTGATCATTCCGTGCAGAAATTTACGGGCTACGTAGAAAGCGTGGCGCGCTTTTATCTTTGCAATAACGTTTTTTCTCAGATAGTCCACTTTGTCGGGAAGCGGCTTGGTGGGCGGATCCTCCTCCACGTCCACGTCGAATACTCCGCTTTGCTCCAGCGATTGAATTTTATCGAGCACCGCCACTCTTTGAGCGTTCTGATTTTTTCTGACGCGTTTAAGATAATTATCGTCGCGAGCGATCTCTTTCTCGGCAAGGCGCACGAGATTTTCGCACGAAATTCTGTCGCGTTCGCGCTCGGAGTCGGTATATTGCTGTTCTTTTTGCAACAGTAAATCGTAATAAGCGGTTTTTTTTGCGTACGACCAGAAATGCTCGGCAAACGGACAATCCTTATAGTGCCACGGCTTTGAAGTCATAATATAGTGGAAAATGCAAACTTCCTGCTCGTCTACGGGTATTCCGTCGTAAATTTCGGAATTCCACGCGCCCGGAACCAGCTTTACTCTGTCCTTGAACAACAAATTCAGATAATCCTCGTCCTGCGTTACTACGAAATCGTAGGCTTCAAGCAGTTCGCCGAATTTCTTGAGCAGTTCCTTTTCACGGAACAAGCGAGCGTTGATAAGGAGCACGCCGGCGTTGAAATACGCGTATCTGTCTATTCCCAGCACCTGTTCCACATACGTGCCGAACACTTCGCTGTGCGACATAACGCGCTCGTGCACCGCCGCCGCATACATATCTTCTATGTCGACGTCGTACAAAGCGGATATATCCTTTTTGACTATCGTGTCGCTGTCTATATACAGAACCTTGTCGAACTGACGGAACATATCCGCGATAAAAAGGCGATAATACGTGGTTTTGGAATAGTAATCGCGAATGGGCAGGTCGGCTGTCAGTCTTTTCAGATACGGCGTTACGTCGTCGAACGTGATATTGCAGTAGGGCGTTTTCATCGCCAGCAATTTGCTTCGGTTTTCTTCCGAAATATCGGTTATGAGAAAATGCACGTCGTAAAAGCGTGTTTTATCACAGTTTTCAAGCAAAGACGTAAGAGATACCGCCGCAAAAGCGATAAAGTTATCGTCGCAGGCGTAAAATATCGGTATTACCCGATCGGAATTTCTATTGAGCGTTTGATTTTCTACCGTTTTCATTTTGCATTACCTCGAATAGTTTTTTGTAGTAGTCGTATTTTTCGTACACGTCGTCAAAGCAGGTGTATCCGAAGACCTTGCGCACCTTTTCGACGTGCCATTGTTTTACGTTGTCCGTGTGCGGATAGGGAAAATAGAACAGGCGCTTGCTGAAATGCCGTACGACCGTGTGCTTATGCAGGAATTTCTGGTCGTTGAACCTCTGCGGCAGCATTTTCTTTTTGGTCGTACTGCGTATTATCGCGCTCTGGTCGGCAAACGGCAGTTTTTTACGCTTTATCAGCGCTCGCGCCTTTTTCAGCAGTCCGTTTTTCTTTACTTCGACCATATTAAACAGCATCACGCCGCCGTTTACGTAGTTAGGACTGACCAGAAACTTGCCGTAATGATCGCGGGCCGCCGCGTATTCGACGCCGGACACGTCGACGTCGTACAAAAGCGCAATATCGCGATTGAACATGATGTCCGCGTCGAGATACAACAGTTTGTCGGCGTTTATACCCACTTCGTCCGCAAACAGACGAAGAAGCGTATACGGCGAACAATAAGCGCCCTCGTTGGGGCAATACGCAAACTCGCTCTCGTAAAGCTCGGTGACGTCTATTTTACGAACGTCGTTGCTCTCTCCGTACTCTTTCATTACCGAGCGGAGAAATTCTATTTTTTCATCGGAAACGGCGACGTATTCGGGCTTTACTCTTTGAAGATTCATCGTCAATACGTACGCTTGTACGGGCTCGGTCAGGCTTGAGCGGTGAAATATCGACAACAGGCAGGTGAGTATTCCGTCCAGAACTTTGTCGTTGCCGGCAAACAGCAGGTTTATCATTTTTCTTCCTCCGCAACCGTTTCGTCTTTGACGTAAACTATCCCGTCGTAGTCGCTTTGTTTACTGCGCTCCTTCATCGCCGCGTACACCTCGTTTCTCAGTTTTTTTCTCGCCGCGGCGACCGGCAGATTTTTATCAGGGTAAAACGGTCCGTCGACGTAAGTGGTGATTTTGGGCGTGAACAGTTTTTTCCGCTTGGTGTATACGTTTGTAAAACAGAACACGGGCTTGTCGTACTTTACCGGATAGCGGAAAGACGCGTCGGTGAACGGGCGTATGTCCGTGTAGTACGGCCATATATGCGCCTCCGGATAAATGCAGATCACTCGCTTCTGATCAAGTCGCTTCTCCATAGCTGCGGTGAAATTCTTGGCGGCTTCCAGCCCGTCGGGGAGCGGCAGCGCTCCTATATACGGGTTGATCTTTCCAAGCACCGGCATAGATACGTTTGCGGCGTGCACCACCACGTATACCTTTTTCGGGCAACACACCATCGTGGGAATGAACGGATCGGCGGCGGCGCTCGTATGGTTTGCGTAAATAAAGTATGAGCCTTTTTCCTGCTTTAAGACCTTGCGGTTTTTGATCCTGTGAGCATACTTTATTTTCAGAAACAACCAGGAAAGAGGCTGAGCGATTATCCTGTACATAATGAACGAGTAGACGCGTTCGAAAAAATTGTCGCGAACGTAACGGTAATTTCCGTCTATTTTTTTCGGCGATATAACTGCCGACGAAAATTCGTCGTTTAATTCGTCGCGATAATATATGATTTTTTGCTTTTTCGTCAACTCGTTCGCCCTCCGAACTATTTACGGTTTCAGTTTAGCAAAAAGAGGCGCTTTTGTCAAGATATTTAACTATACGGCGGTAAATGTTAAGTTACTCGTGGTATAACGCACTCTACCGGTGGGAGAACAGCACTCTACTGACAGTAGAATTGAAGTTTTTTCGTTGTTTTACCACAAAAAGAGAGGCGCGCACGGTCGAGCCGCGCAAAAAAACAAAAGGACGAGCGGTGCTCGCCCCTACGGTGTTGTATATGCGTCAACAAAAAAGCGTATAGCAAAACGAATTGAGTGAGAAAAAGGACGAGCAGTGCTCGCCCCTACGGTGTACTATATTTGTACAATCTTGAAAAAAGCAATGGTTGAGGTGAGCCTTTTCGGGAGCAAATAAGGAAAAAAGTAATTGCTACGTTGCGTTTTTTAATTTTATCTTAAATAGTCGCGGGCTCCTTCAGTCGCCTGACGGCGCCAGCTCCCTCCCGGAGGGAGCCTAATAGCTAATTGGCATAAGGGAAATCGGTAGCATATTATTTTTATATATTCATATATTTACTTAAAAATTTATAATTGAAATAATCAAAATGACAAGCAAGGACGAGCGGTGCTCGCCCCTACAAATGGTTGGTGGTTGCTATATAATATACAAGGTAACAAACATAAGGACGAGCGGTGCTCGCCCCTACAAATGGTTGGTGGTTGCTATATAATATACAAGGTAACAAACATAAGGACGAGCGGTGCTCGCCTATACGAATGGTTGGTGATTGCGATATAATGTACAAGGTAAAAAAATAAAAGGACGAGCAGTGCTCGCCTATACGAATGGTTGGTGATTGTGATACAATAAGCAAAAAACAAAGGACGAGCAGTGCTCGCCCTTACACTCAGAAAACAAATAATATATTTAAATATCAATATATAAACAAAAATTTAATTCGGGTTATCAATAGACTACCGAGATAAACATATAGCGGTTGGGATCTTTTGCGGACTTTTTTAAAAACTCGTCCACTTCCGAAAAATTACAGCGTGTGATAAACGGGGAAACGGTTATTTTATCGCCGGCAAGCGCGTTGACAGCCGCGGGAATGTTCAGTCCGTGACTGCTGACGGTGGAGAGCGTTACGTTTTTATCAAGCACCGCGCCGATATCGACGGACAAATCGTCGCCGGTATTTTCTATTGCGGTGTAGACTATTTTGCCGCCCTCGCTGACGTAGTCGAGCAGTTGCTTAAAAGCGACCACACCGGGAGGCGTTTGCACAGCCGCTTCCGCCATTTTTCCGCTGGTGATTGAAAAAATACGCTTCATAACGTCGTCGGTAGTGATATTAAGCGCGTAATACACTCCTACTTTTTCGGCTACGTGCAGACGGTAAGCGTCGAAATCGAGCACGATGGGGATCGCGCGCACGGTCATTGCCATTTGAGCCGCCAGAAGCCCCAGACAGGAGGCTCCGCTTATTACGACGTAGCTGCCCACTTCGAGATTCAGGCTGTAGACCGCACTTTTTGCAAGCGCGATCATTTCCAACATAGAAGCGTTCTGCGTGTCGATGTACGACGGAATTTTATACAGATTGTTCTTTTTTGCCACGACGAAATCGCGCAAAACGCCGTCGGTGGTTTTTCCGTACACCTTGGCGTGCTTGCACATCTGTTCGTTTCCGCGCAGGCATTCGCTGCACTCGCCGCAATAAACCTGCGGACGGATATAAACGCGGTCGCCGCGCTTGAAATTACCCACGTTTTCGCCTACTTCGCTTACCATTCCCACTCCCTGTCTTCCGAGAATAATGGGGAACGGCTTCATACCGAGCTTGCCCGAATACGTGAGAACGTCGGTTTCGCTTATAGACGACGCGAGCATTTTTATTTTTACTTCGTTTTTACCCACTTTTTCAGGCTCGTACTGTTCGAGTACTACGCTGTCGGGACCTAACGCCTTCCACGCTTTCATTGACGCCTCCGCAGTTGTTTTCGTTTAATTATAATACCTTACGCCGTTTTTGTCAAGCCGATGCGATAATTACCCGCTCTAACATTCAAAATTGAGCACGTTGCCGACGCTTGAATGAATTACGCTCAAGGTGTTGACGGTTGCCGTTTCGCCCTCTACGTGGCGATACTTGATTTCCGCCGAAACGGTAGGCTCGTAATTTCCGCTGCTTTGATCGTACGGCACGTACGCCTCGAAAGCAAAACTCGTAACCGAGCCGTTCACCGTTCCGTTAACGTACGTTGCAAACGTTATTCTCTTGCTGTTGTTGACGATATAACTGTAGGCGTCGGCGGTAACGGAAACGGCTTTCGAGGAAGAATAAGCGCCGCTTCCAGCGTACAGTTTCAACTGCCAGCCCGTGTTTTTATAGAATCTTCTCAGTCCGTTCATTTTATAGGTGTTGCCGCTGTCGTCCGAGTGTACCACCGTTTTATCGTACGCCGTAACGAGGAAGTACGCGCCTTTTTCTCCGCGAACAGCTTTTGCTTCGAAGCGGACGCCTCCCGTCACGAATTCGTACGTCTTTGCGTTTTTCCAGGCGTTATCGTTAGGTCTGCCGTCCACTCTTATTCCGTCTTCGGCGTAAAGGTCGAAGAATGTCGAATATTTTGCGTTATCCGACGAAATTGCGGCGTTTTTCTCGCCCAGAATTACGAGATCGGAAATACGGATCTCTCCGCCCGGCACGAGTTTATCCTCGCTTTTGACGGTTATCGTGACCTTCTTTACGAGCGTTGCGCCGAAATCGGCAATTATCGCTCCGCCGTAGTGCATAGTCTTTTTGTCCGCGTTGTAATAGTCGGGACTTAAAACAACGTCGCGCAGAACGATATCGCGGTTTTCGGGCGTGGTGAGTTTTATCTCGCTT
>JBJFAC010000256.1:0-2525 GCA_051887715.1 Candidatus Neoclostridium sp. | reverse complement strand
ATCCATGGTAACCGTTCCGCTCTTGGGCGAAGGCATAAGACCTTTCGGTCCGAGGATCTTAGCAACGCGACCAAGCTGTCCCATCATATCGGGAGAGGTGATGACCACGTCGAAGTCGAGGTAGTCGCCCTGAATTTTGGCGATC
The DNA here is from genome assembly GCA_051887715.1 of Candidatus Neoclostridium sp. Lineage (GTDB taxonomy): Bacteria > Bacillota > Clostridia > Christensenellales > Pumilibacteraceae > Neoclostridium. The sequence continues at coordinate 2,380 of JBJFAC010000256.1, read as the reverse complement.
ATTTCCTCTGCTCCCACTTCGTCTGCGCCTGCTGCGAGAGCCGCGTCGGCTTTGTCACCCTTTGCGATGACCAAAACTTTAACTTTTTTACCCGTTCCGTTGGGAAGCACTACGGTGCCTCTGACCTGCTGATCCGCCTGACGGGGATCGACGCCCAGACGAACGTGCAGTTCGATGGTCTCGTCGAATTTAGCCTTTGCGGTTTCCACGACCTTTTCGACTGCTTCGTTCAGCTCGTAGGTCTTGGAAACGTCAACGTTCTTTATACTGTCGAGATATTTCTTTCCTGCCATAGCGCACCTCCTTAGTCAACCACCACGACGCCCATACTGCGCGCGGTGCCGGCGATCATACTCATTGCGCTTTCGAGGGAAGCGGCGTTAAGGTCGGGCATTTTAAGAGTTGCGATCTCTTTGATCTGCTCTTTGGTGATCTTTGCCACCTTGTCCTTGTTGGGCTTACCCGATCCGCTTTCGATCTTGCAAGCTTTCTTGATGAGAACGGCTGCGGGCGGAGTTTTCAGAATAAACGTGAACGATCTGTCCGCGAAAATGCTGATAACGACCGGGATGATAAGTCCTGCCTGATCCTTGGTCTTTTCGTTGAATTCCTTGGTAAAGCCGGGGATGTTGATACCGTGCGGTCCGAGAGAGGAGCCGACGGGCGGTCCCGGGGTTGCTTTACCGGCAGGAAGCTGCAGTTTAACTACTGCGGTGAGTTTCTTTGCCATAATAAAACTACTCCTTGTAAAAATTTATTTATTACAATCGCGGTGATAACGGGCGTTACGCCCTCCCGAATCATAATCTTAAGTCAGTTGCCGGAGGACACTTCGTCCACTCTTTCGATCTGGTACATTTCAAGCTCGACCGGCGTGATTCTTCCGAACATACTTACCGACACCTTGCACTTACTGCTGAGCGGATCGATGGCGTCGATAGTTCCGATAAAGCCTTCCAGCGAGCTGTCGATGATCTTTACCGTCTCGCCCACGCGGAAATCGGTTACGACCACGGTGGGCTTTTCCAGATGCAGACGCTTGACCTCGTCGTCGCTTAAAGGAAGCGGTCTTCCCTGCGGACCGACGAAACCGGTTACGCCCCTCGTATTGGTGATCATATGCCACATACTGTTGTCGTAATCCATTTTAATGAACACGTACGTGGGCATAAGGCGGCGCTGAACGATTTTGCGCTTTCCGTTCGCCTTCTCCTCCACGACGTCTTCCATCGGAATGACTATTTCGCGTAATCTGTCTATGCAGTCGTTCTTCTTGAACACCAATTCCAGATTGTCCTTGACCATGTTTTCATAACCGGAATAGGTGTGCAGAATATACCACTTTACGTTTTCTTCTCCCATTGCTATCTCCTTACAGATTAGGGATGAAAAGATTGAGAAGCGAGCGAACCGAAGCTCCGAGCGCCGTTTGGAACTGCTGGAAGCCCAGGCTGAGCAACCAGTCGAACAGCGTCAACACCACAAGAAAGCACAACACGACCGCAATGACCGCGCCGAGCTGCTTCATCGTCTGACCGAAGGTAGGCCAGGTGACCTTTTTGAGTTCGCCGAAAGTTTCTTTGATGGCTCTGCCCATTCTTTTGAAAAATCCGGGCTTTTCGTTATTCTTGGGAGTGGGCTTGCCCTTAGAGGGCGTTGTCTGAGTGACGTCGTTTTTCATTACGCGCCTCCTTATTTGGTTTCTTTGTGAACGGTGTGCTTTTTGCAGAACTTGCAGTACTTTTTAAGCTCGATACGATCGGGATCGTTTTTCTTGTTCTTCATGTTATCATAGTTGCGCTGTTTGCACTCGGTACATGCTAACGTGATTTTATTTCTCATAACAGGCCTCCTGTTTTCCTTGCATACTTGAAAAGACACCCCTACGAGAGCGGTGCTATATAAGATTAGCACTTTTAAGGGCGAATGTCAAGCGTTTTGACTGCGTTTTAAAGATTTTTCGCAACTTTCGGCAAAAAAAACGGGCGCAAGCCTCCCTTTTCGGCGTATTGCGCTCTCTTAAAGAATATTCCGCGGTCTTTTCATCTCTTTTACCGCTCGGTTTTTGCCTAAAGTCCTTTATTTTCCAAAAGACAGCAGAAGAAATTACACTCTCTCGGTGCAAAGATTATCCGCTTGTCCTCGTTTTTAAGAGCGCAAGCGCCTTTTCGACGGCGAACGTAAAGAAAAAGTCCGTGGGCACGGCTATTATTCCCATCAGCAGGAACAAAACCCACGCGCCGCCTCTTTCGATCACCGACGCGAACGTGGTGCCGACGATAAGCCCCGACGAGAGCACCAGCAGCAGCGATACGGCCGCAAAGAACGCAACCGCCGCCGCTCCTCTTATAACGCACCGAACGGGACTCGTGTACCCGAT